>QIEB01000532.1 GCA_003229495.1 Flammeovirgaceae bacterium | reverse complement strand
ATGGGGCGATTCACCAATTAAACTGCCTTTAGGGCATGTAGCTCTGCAAAGATACTAAATTTAACTACCCTTCCATTTTTTTAGTTCCAGGAAAATAGTGCCAGCACAAAGTAGTAATAACAATATTGAGGACGCCATCATTATTTTGTTTCCAGTATGGTATGCTTGAGGCTCAAATCTAAATTCAATCAGATGTGGCCCTCCAGTAATTTCCAGTGCTCTTAAAATATAATTGGCCCTTAGAATTTCTGCAGGTTCGCCATCTATGGTAGCTTTCCAACCTTTAGGATAATAGATCTCAGAAAACACAGCCAGGGCATTTCCCGGATTTTGGAAGCGATATTTTAGATAATTCGGGCTATATTCTTCCAAAGATATTTCACCAGAATTACTAAAACTTGTAGCTGATAATGTAAATCTACTTTCGTCAATCACGGCGGTTGAGGAGGGATCAATTTCGCATGTCTGCTTCAATTCCTGGTCCGCTGAAGTAACCGTTTTCACCGAAGCAACCAGCCAGGCATTTCCCAGAGCGCTTTCATTTCTAAGTACTCCGGTTTCATCAGATCCTACCAGTATATATCGGGTATTCAACATGTTCACAATACTAAATTCGCTCCAGTCCTGCTGACCACTTTGAAGGCCTTGTAGAAGTCCGCGGTATTGGGAATCCAGGCAACTATCGATCAACTGCTGATAGCGTTTCATTTTCGCTCCGTGGTATCCACCAAGAGATTTATGAAAGTATGAGGTTCGGGCTTCTGTCCAGGGGTATTGTAGATAGGATAGTACCCGAAAATTTGAATTGGGATCTTTCAGCACCCTCTGTTCC
Organism: Flammeovirgaceae bacterium; assembly: GCA_003229495.1. Lineage (GTDB taxonomy): Bacteria > Bacteroidota > Bacteroidia > Cytophagales > Cyclobacteriaceae > SZUA-3. Next base: position 5,533 of record QIEB01000532.1, on the reverse strand, counting down.
GCGGCACTAGGTACTATTTTGGCGCTTTTGGTTTTACTTACAAAGTCTTCACTGCGAAGATATCTTTTATCAACAGCGAAAAGATCAATAAGCACCAGCATCCCTAGGATGACATAAAATAACACAGGTCCAATTTTCTTCCTTGCCAAGGAATATAATGCCGCCATGGACAATCCTACTAGAATCAAAGATCGAAATGCATCACTACGGAGTAAATCCGCACGATCCGCCCGCAGAGCGTCCAAATACCAGGGTGGGACCTGGCCTGAAATTTGATCATCAACGGGCCCCCGGAAGTCTCCGATGCTTGAATAGATAATGGCCAGCAACAGTACACCCCCGGTTATGGCCCCTGCTACCAGCATCTTTCTTAATGTTTCTGGTTTCTCCAGATCTTGCAGCAATTTTTCCAGGCCCATAAAAGCTGCCAAAGGAATGCATAGTAGGGCAATCACCAATATCATAGAAACAGAACGAAATTTGTTGTAACCGGGTAAATAATCAAAAATCAAATTGTTAAAGCTTTCAAAATTGTGGCCCCAGGAAAGCATGGTGGAAAAGACAATGGCTATGCTGATCCATATGAGATGTTTCTTTTCCGTCAGGGAATATCCCAGTACAAACAAGAATATAACAATAGCTCCGGCATAGGATGGTCCAGCAGTACTTGGTTGTTTCCCCCAGTAGGTTGTTACCTGCTGCAGTTGTTGTCTTATTTGCACAGGCGCCATTCCATGACTTCTTAAGGCCTCACCAAGATTACTTTCAACAGCCAGTGATTTAACGCTAGGGCCTCCAAAGAATTCTGGTATCAAAAGAGTAATAGGTTCTGTTATTCCATTGCTCCAACGAAAGGCATATTCCCGGTCCAGGCCATTACTTGGACCTTCTGTGTTGACCAGGTCCGATGGACCTCGAGTGGAATATTGCCCGTATTCGTAGACGGCCCAAATTTTTCCCAGATTGCAACTGAGAGCAAGTGCTGCAGCCACCATCAGATAGCCCAGGCCTTTGAACATTGTATTGGCTTTACCTGACCGTATTGAATACACCAGATGAGTTGCGCCATAAACCAACAGCAGAAGTAATAAATAGTAAGTTATTTGCAGATGATTCGATCTGAGTTCTAGAGCGAGACCTAAGGCAGTTAGAACCATTCCAAGCATGTAGTTTCGGTCAAATGTCAGGTGTACTCCAGCCAGCACCAAAGGCATATAAGCAATGGCCCACATTTTCCACATATGACCGACTTCTATACTGATTATATTGAAAGTGCCAAGACTGAATGCCAGCCCCCCAATCACTGCCAGCCAGGGTCTAACCTTAAATACCAGCAGTAGGAGATAAAAAGTAACACATGATACCAAAGTAACTCCTGCAGGGGCGGGCAGCCACAAGGTGAGTACTCTATGCACATACAATATTAAATCACCGCTCCATTGGGTATTAATGAGATAAGCGGGCATACCACCAAACATGGAGTTAGTCCATAAAGCCTCATCTCCAGTTACATTTCGAAATTCAATAATCTCCTGACTTGCTCCCAGTCCCTGAACTATATCCTGTTGATTAATGATTTTTCCACCAAACACTAAAGGGTTGTAAAATGCCACCGTGGCCACAAAAAAGATCGCTATGGCAGCGACATGGGGTAGAATATTTTGCTTGAAGTTCATATGGTAAAAGGGCATTGTGGGATTTCAAGGTCGGAATTGCAGAAGAATAAAGCTAATGAATTTGCTCCAAACTGAAAGTTGATCATGGGGTTTTCGGAATTGGGCCCATGAACATTTCAGGGAATTGCTGCTGCTCGTGTTTTTTTCTCACATGTAACTGCCACCAACCGTGCAAAAACCCCCACCCATAGCTGGTAATTTGAACAATGGTAGCCGTCACACCCAAAATAGCATTGGTAATATTACCGGTACTTCTCCATGAATCGATAAACACCACCAAGAACCCAAATATCAACACATACCAAAAAAACGGAATCAGTAGCCCTAGAAAGATTAGTAAAATGCACAAAATAAGCGCCATAGAAGGAATAAAAAAAATCCACTTCCGGGATGCCGGGTGCCATTTCATCAGGATAGTCCTGGCAAGCCCGAATTTATAAACCTGTAGACCAAACTTTTTGAAGTTGATCCTTCTCTTGTGGTAAACATATGCATCAGAGATTAGGCCTTTGGTAAACCCTTTGTCAACTAAGCGGTAGATCAGATCCGGATCCTCTCCCGGGTGGATGTTTGAAAAGCCGCTAACTTCTGTAAAAGCAGTCTTCGAAACTCCCATATTAAAACTGCGGGGCTGAAATGTATCCGCTGCCTGGAGACGGCCTCTTATGCCCCCGGTGGTTAATAGTGAGGTCATGGAGTAGTTAATAGCTTTTTGAATGTTGCTAAAATCTTCATGAGCTCTATCTGGGCCTCCATAGACATCCAGCCAGTTCCAGAACAAATAATCATTCACTAGATTTAAATAGTCAGGCGGGATTGAACAATCGGAGTCGAAAAAGATCAGAAAGTTTCCACTGGCTTTGATTGCACCATAGTTTCGGCTATCACCAGGTCCGCTATTGGGCTTGTAGAAATAGTGAAGGTTCAGACGGTCTGCAAAATCATCTGTTTGTGATTTACAGCTTTGATCTGATCCATCTTCGACAATTATAACCTCAAAGTCCCTGTATGTTTGATTGGACAGACTTTTCAGCAGCTCACAGACCTCCTGTGGACGATTGAATACAGGTATGATTATGGAAAATTTTAGATTACTCAATACACAAAAGCTTAGAGTGGCATGGTTAGCAGTAAATGATGGATTGTTATCCTAATAGTTTATGACTGCGATAATTTTAACTAATTTTGTGCTGCAAAGAAACGAAATATGTTTGAAAACCTCAGTGATAAGTTAGACAAGGCGGTCCGTAGCTTAAAGGGCCAGGGAAAAATCACAGAGATCAATGTCGCCTCAACGGTAAAAGAGATTAGAAGGGCGCTTATTGATGCTGATGTTAATTACAAGGTAGCGAAGTCAGTAACAGATACCATCCGGGAAAAGGCCTTGGGCCGCGAAGTATTATATGCAGTTTCCCCAGGGCAGCTACTTACAAAAATTGTCAGTGAGGAACTGACTGAATTAATGGGCGGAGCCAAGGAGGATATTCACCTGGAAGGTAATCCTGCGGTGATTCTAATTTCAGGATTGCAAGGGTCTGGAAAAACCACATTTTGCGGCAAGTTGGCCCATTACCTTGAAAAGCAGGAAAAAACAGTATTACTGGCAGCATGCGATGTATATCGACCGGCAGCCATAGATCAACTGAAAGTTTTGGGGGAACAAATTGGAGTGGAGGTTTTTGCACAACCTGAAGTTGCAGATCCCTTGAAAATTGCCGCCAATGCATTGGCTTATGCCAAAGATAATGGCAAGAAAGTACTGATAGTTGATACCGCCGGTCGGTTATCAGTTGATGAAGAGATGATGTCTGAAATTACCCTGTTAAAGTCTCTTTTGAACCCTTCGGAAACATTGTTTGTGGTAGATTCAATGACCGGTCAGGACGCGGTAAATACTGCCAAAACATTTAACGAACGATTAGTCTTTGACGGAGTAGTGCTTACTAAACTGGACGGTGACTCCAGGGGAGGAGCGGCCCTCTCCATACGGGCTGTAGTAGAAAAGCCCATAAAATTCATAAGTACCGGTGAAAAAATGGATGCCATTGACATTTTCCATCCGGATCGAATGGCTCAGCGGATATTGGGAATGGGAGATGTGGTTTCTCTGGTGGAAAAAGCACAACAAGTTTTTGATGAAGACGAGGCGAAGCGACTGCAGAAAAAGATCAGAAAAAATCAGTTCAACTTTGACGATTTTCTGTCACAGCTACAACAAGTAAAAAAGATGGGAAACATTAAGGATCTGGTGGGAATGATCCCGGGAATGGGCAAAGCAGTTAAAGATGTTGATATAGATGATGATAGTTTTAAACCAATTGAAGCTATCATCCGTAGCATGACCCCTCTTGAAAGAACTAACCCGGAAGTCCTCAGTGGTAGTCGAAAGAAGCGAATTGCCCAGGGAAGCGGTACTTCAATTCAGGAAGTAAATAACCTGTTAAAACAGTTTAGCGGGATGCGTAAAATGATGCGTACTATGAACAAGATGAGCGGGGCTAAAAAGGGAATGGCAAATATGAATCCTTTTGAAAATTAGGAAGAGTACTCACACTCACACTCAATTTCTGTACATCACTGCATTTATGGCATCTACGGTTCGCTTGACCCCTGGAAGAACGGCTTCGATCAAGGTAGGGGCATAAGGTAATGGCACGTCCATACTATTTACTCTGGTTACGGGTGCATCCAGATAGTCAAAAGCGTGCTTTTGTATGTGAAAGGCTATCTCTGTGGTAATTGAGGCCAAAGGCCATGTTTCTTCAACAATTACCAGTCGATTGGTCTTTTTAACAGAATCGACGATTTTTTGATAGTCAATAGGTCTGACAGTACGTAAATCTATTACCTCTACAGAAACGCCATCATTACTCATTAGCTGGGCCACTTCATTTGCCAGTTTCATCATTTTACCGACCGAAACCAGGGTTACGTCATTACCTTCTTTTACAATATTAGCGTCACCTATGGGAATCAGGAATTCGCTTTCCGGGACCTGGCCTTTATCCCCGTACATCAACTCGGATTCCATGAAAATAACCGGGTCATCATCCCTAATAGATGTTTTAAGCAATCCTTTAGCATCATAAGGATTAGATGGTACCACTACTTTGAGTCCGGGAGTATTTGCATACCAGTTCTCGAAATTTTGTGAATGTTGGGAACTTAGCATTCCTGCATTTCCCGTGGGTCCCCTGAATACAATGGGAATGGGAAATTGACCTCCTGACATAGACATCAACTTTGCTGCCCCATTGATTATTTGATCAATTGCCACCAAGGAAAAATTGAAGGTCATGTATTCAATGACTGGCCGCAATCCGTTCATTGCAGCGCCAATTCCAAGTCCAGTGAATCCCAATTCAGAAATTGGTGTGTCAAGTACTCTTTCGCTGCCAAATTCGTCCAGCATACCTTGACTAACCTTGTAAGCACCATTGTATTCAGCAACTTCTTCACCCATCAGAAAGATCTTCTCATCGCGTCGCATTTCTTCAGACAATGCTTCTCTGAGGGCTTCTCTGAATTGAATTTCTCTCATGATTCCACTATTAAAAATACAGCTGTCAAAAATAGAAATTAGTGTTCAATTAACAAACCAATGTATGCTAATAAAAAAAGCCCGCTTTGGGAAAAGCGGGCTTATACTATTATAAGTTAGGTCTTATTTTAGTGCGTTTATGAATTCCGGACTACTTCTTACAGACAAGAATTCAAGATCGTTAGCGGCCATTTCTTTTAATGAGGCATCTTCCTGTACCGCGTTAGCTAAATGTTCAACTCCTTGCTCGTAGTCGCCCAATCTGGTGGCGGCAATTGCAGATAGGTAGTGATCCAGCCCATCATCATCGTCTCTC
>QIEB01000023.1 GCA_003229495.1 Flammeovirgaceae bacterium | reverse complement strand
CCCCTGGTACTAATTATTGCTACGTAAGCTCCAAAAAGATCCTACGACGGTTTGATACACTATTGGCATATTCCTTTTTTACTTTCATGGTGTTCCAGTCGGGATGCCCAAGAAAAGCTTTCCATACCTGGTCCCGGTGATCCATATCCCGGTAATTAAGCATATATACCAGTGAGGGTACATAAGGACCTACCACCATGTCCCCAAAGAAAATTGGATTAAGGTCCACCTTGTAAAAGAGCTCTAGTTCCTCATCATTGAACATCTTTATTTTCCGTCTAACCGCATCTTCGTTTACCCCTTCATAGATTCTTAGTTCAAACAACGATGCACCTTCGATAGGGGTTTTCATCTGTTTGATGCTGGAAAAAGCATATAGCAGGGAAGAAGAGATACGGTTATAGGTTTGTCCGGAGGCAGTGTATTCCTCGGATTGATTCAAATATTCCTGGTCCGATCGACTCGAGATCACTTGTTGGTAACTGGCAAAGTCCGGATATGAAATTAAGTTCCAGATCCTTGCTGGTTCGGATTGCCCAAGTTCTGTAAAGGTCATGAAGTGATTTGCTCCTTTACTTTTAAGATAGGGCTGCTCTACATCCTCTAAAAAGTCCATCAAGGCAGTTTGGTTACCTCCCACGGTGATTTCGTAGTTACGAAGCTCATATATTTCATGATCGCCTTCAGCAGTTGTGGTTAAAGATCGGGCAGAGGCATAGGGCCCCATCAACGAAGTGACAGCTGCCGCCGCCACGAATTTTCTTCTTTTCATATTGTGTTAGTTAGTAATTTGAACATGCGTATACGAGTATAATGTAATTAGAAAAAAAATAGGAAGAAAAGAAACTGTCAGCAGGAGAAAATCCTCAAGGACCCTGCGTCCACCCGCCCCATGCGCCTAGCCCTCTGCCCCCTACCATGAGAATCCAGCTTCAAGTTTCTGCAATAATTCAGTTTTAACGGCTTCCGAACAAAATCCATGTGCTATAGCCTCTCTATTGCACCTAAGGAACTGTTCCTTAACCCATCCAAAAACATCATGCAACTTCTGATATTCACTAATCAGGGTTACATCGCTTATGGTGCGGCAGTCAGTGTTGATGCTTAACGATACCCCCGAATCATACAGCGTATTAATATTGTGGTCTTTGATTTCCCGGAAGACATTGGTTTGGACGTTACTGGTTGGACAGACTTCCAGATGAATGTTTTTCTTTTTTAAGAACTCCAGAAGGTCCTTATCTTCTACACTGCGTATTCCATGACCAATACGTGAAGGTCCTAAATGCTCTAAGGTTTCCCAAACACTAGCAGCTCCACAAGCTTCACCGGCATGCGCGGTACAATTTAACCCATGTTGGCTCGCATACTGAAAAGCCTCCACATGATTATCTATTGGAAAGCCCGACTCATCCGATGCAATGTCGAAGCCAACCACCCGCGTGCCTTCGAATTCTTTCACCAACGCTACAGTTTGCATACTCTTTGCCGATGAATAGTGCCTTAGGGTACATAATATAATACCTGCATGAATTCCAGTTGATGCAATACCTTGCTCAACAGCTTTATTTACGGTAGTCACAACTTCTTCAGGTTTAAGACCGAGCATAAGGTGTTCCAAGGGCGCAAATCGTATTTCCGCATAGATGATATTATCAAGCTGTAATTGATTAAAAAGATCTAACACCGCCAGACTTAAATTCTCTTTGGTTTGCATTAACTCAATGGCGGATATTGCCCTTTTAATGTAATCAGCCAGATCAAGGCATTTAGGAGGGGCAATGAAAGACTCCTGATAGGCCTCAAAAGTGGTTCCAGGTCTTAATTTCTTCACTAATTGGAAACTCAGCGAGCAGTCCAGGTGTAAATGCAGCTCTACTTTGGGCAGATCGGCAAAATTCATTTCGGGTTTGGTATAATATAGCTAAAAATCCACCTTTTGTTGAAATATACAGCAGATCAGGATAATGTTAAAGATTGCCACGAAAATCTTTATATTTAAAATATATGAGACCCAAGGTACCACCAGTCGTAGTCTTTTTAATCCATTTTGTCCTTGTCTGGCTAATTAGTAAATATCTACATTTTGCTGATTTCAGTTTCATCGGACAACCAACAGTTACATTAATTCTGGCTATTGCCGGAACGGCCATTGCTCTAATTGCAATTTTTACTATGTATAGAGCTGGAACTACCATTGACCCTGCTGTTCCCAATCGAGCCACCAGTTTGGTTGATACTGGAATTTATAGGATCACCCGAAACCCTATGTATTTGTCCCTTTTGTTAATCCTGATGGCATGGATCATATGGCGTGGAAACCTGGTTGCTGTTTTTCTGGCGGCAACCTTTGTCTGGCACCTGACACACTTTCAAATCAAGATGGAGGAGAAGGCCTTGGAAGAAAATTTTGGGGAGCAGTTCAGGGAGTATAGATTGAGGGTGAGGCGTTGGATCTGAAAGGAATTAATGCGCCAGGCACATTACCCCAAATAATCGCTCCATATTTCATCTACCACCTCCTGAAATGGCTGAGTGTCGTTGAATACTTTTGCAAGTACCAGTGACCCCTGAATCTTCAATAATCCTTCAAATGCCATCCGTTTTGCTCTTTTCTTTTTAATGCCCAAGTCCCGGCCGAGAATAGAAAACGCTTTTATCCATTGTTTGCAATTCATTGCTATCTGCTCGCCAAACAGTTCTAGTCCCGGGTCCAGTGATAGCGCCCGATAGAGACAATTGGAAGCGCCTTCATGGTAAAGAGTCCGGATCTTTCCCAAGGCCTTTTTCAACCGTTTTTTAGGCTTTGCTTTACCTTTGGCCAATACCTCGAATACATTTTGTTCCAGGTATGAGGTATATGAATCCAATACAGATTTCACAAGTTCTTGCTTTCCACCAGGAAATCGATGATATAAGCTGGCTTTCTTGAGTCCTCCAGCTAATGCCAATTCATTCAGGCTTGAGCCGTCATAACCTTTAGCCCTTAAAACTTCTAACATGCGCTCTGCTAATTGGTGTTCAGTTACCTTTTGTGGTCTCATAGTGAGAGGGTTTAGTGGTGCTGAAGAGTAATCTACAAAAATTACGGACCGTTTGGTAAGCACCTTGTACTAAATCTGCCTTTCTCTGACCAGGAAGTCCATCCGCTTAATACAGAAACCTTTGAAGAAACTGCAGTTATGGTAAGGAATATAAAATGGAAAAATTTTCCTAGATTAATGTGAGTAAAAACTTAACTAATGAATATTCGCTTTGGCTGCAGGGACTGCTGGTTATTATTGTGTGTGTCCCTGATCACAACTACTATAGGCCAGGCACAGTTTCCCGACCAGCAGACCTTTGAGCGCTATGCGAAAACTTCGCTGGAAGAGTTTAAGGAACTCTTAAGCTTGTCCAATGATGCTCATTACCTCGAAGACATAGAAAAAAACGTACAATGGTGTGAAGCCCATTTTGCGGCTCGGGGTTTTGAATTAAAACGACTAAAAACTCCTGGTGCGCCATTGCTGTTAGGTGAGCGAAAATCCAACCAGGCCAATGCCCAAACTGTTCTTATATACTTGCAAATTGATGGTCAACCAGTTGACCCCTCCCATTGGAATCAGCCTGATCCGTATCAGGCAGTCTTAAAGAAGAAAAATGAAATGGGAGCTTGGGATGAGATCAACTGGCAGTTATTATATGGGGAAATTGATCCGGACTGGCGCATATTTGCCCGATCCGCCTCGGATGCCAAAGGTCCGGTTTCCATGTACCTCACAGCAGTAGATTTAATTACAAGTGAAAGTAAGCAGCCAAATTTCCATATGAAAGTGATCATGGATTTTGAAGAGGAACTGGGATCTCCAAATTTACCCGACGCAGTGACTACATACCGCGAACAATTAGCTGCGGACATGCTGATTATATTTGACGGACCCAGACATATAACCAATCAGCCAACACTGACGTTTGGGGCCAGGGGTATTACCGATATTACCTTGAAAGTTTTTGGACCGGTAAAACCTCAGCACAGTGGCCATTACGGGAACTATGCGCCGAACCCGGCGGTAAGGCTATCACAAATAATTGCCAGTATGAAAGACCCGGAGGGACGGGTAATCATTCCCGGCTTCTATGACGGGATTGAACTTAGCCAAGAAGTTAAAGAGGTTCTTAGGTCTGTACCGGATGACGAGGAATTCATAAAATTCAGCCTGGGTATTGCAAGCTCAGATGCTGTAGCTCCTTCATACCAGGAATCCTTACAGTATCCTTCACTAAACGTCCGTGGACTTTCATCCGGATGGGTAGGAGATGAGGTACGAACCATTATCCCCTCCAGTGCGGTGGCAGAGATTGACATGAGACTGGTGTTGGAGTCTAACCCCGACCGATTGATCGGCCTGGTAGCAGACCATATTAAGAAGCAGGGTTATTATCTAACTGACAGACCTCCCAGTAAAGAAGAAAGGGCAAAGTATGGTAAGATTTGTCAATTCAATGCTAATACCTCCTACCTTGCATTTAGAACCGAATTTGATTCGCAAGTTGGACTCTGGTTGTCAAAAGCACTATTCAGGGCTTTTGGTAAAGCGCCGATAATGCAGAGGACATCAGGAGGAAGTATACCTATTTCCCCTTTTGTAAATGAACTGGGTATTCCTGCAGTGACCGTACCCACCGTGAACAGAGATAACAATCAGCATAGTCCAAACGAAAATATCCGGCTGGGGAACTATATCGATGGCATCAAAACTATCTACGCCATTTTATCTGAACCACTCAAATAATGACCGCCGAACAGATCATTAATACGTTGAGGATGAGACCTCTGCCACAGGAGGGAGGGTACTTTGCGGTAACTCACAATTCAGATGAACAGTTGGGTGCCGAGGCATTACCCGACCGCTATAAATCTTCAAGAATGCTTAGCGGGGCCATCTATTACCTGGTAACCGTGGAACAGTTTTCTGCACTGCATAAGCTGCCCACCGATGAAATCTACTATTACCATTATGGAGACCCACTGGAAATGCTTTTCCTTGGACCCGAAGGACAGGGTGAACGGATAATTCTGGGCATGCAACTGGATTCCGGACAACAACCACAGCATTTGGCCCCGCGCCATTGGTGGCAGGGATCCCGGCCATTATCTGGGCAGCCTAATGGATTTACCCTGGTAAGCACTTCAATGGCCCCGGCTTATGATGAAAGCGATCCGGTGTTCGGTGACCGGGAAGAATTAATATCTCAATATCCTGCTTACCAGGATCTGGTTATTGCTTTGACACGATCATAGCTAAAACCTGCAGCTGTCCGTAGCTTGCAGCTACGGACATATAAACTTTTTGTCTTTTCTTCTTTTATGCATAATTTGTAAGGATACACAAAATTAAGCCCATGAATTGGAAGCTTATATTATTCATTGTCCTCTCACTGTTATTCTTAATAGGGCAGCTCTCTAAGGCCCAAAAAAAGAAAAAACCCAGCCAGCCCCAGGAAATTGATACTACCCTGTACAGTGGTTTGAAATGGCGTAACATTGGCCCCTACCGAGGTGGTCGAACCGTGGCGGTGGCTGGTATTGCTGATCAACCACTGGTGTATTACATGGGCACTACCGGCGGTGGCATGTGGAAAACCTCTGATGCCGGAAATACCTGGGATAACATATCCGATGATGATTTTGCGGCTGGTTCTGTTGGGGCTATTGGCATCAGCCCCTCCGATCCAAATGTGATCTACGTGGGCATGGGTGAGCATGCAGTAAGAGGAGTTATGACTTCCCATGGTGATGGAATGTACAAGTCCACTGATGGCGGAGATAGTTGGAAGCAAATGGGTTTGCCACAATCCCATCACATAAGTGATGTAATCGTGCACCCTAAGAACCCGGACATGGTGTATGTCAGCGTACAGGGACCTTTATATCAGCCTAGCACCGAAAAAGGGATATATGGCACCAGAGATGGTGGTAAGTCCTGGCAGAGACTCCTTTTTGTCAATGATAAAACCGGGGCTAGCAGTTTGTCAATGGACCTTAGCAATCCCCGTATCCTTTACGCTGCAATGTGGCAGCATCAGCGATATCCTTGGAAGATGGAGAGTGGCGGTCCGGGCTCGGGTATTTATAAATCAACCGATAGTGGCATTACCTGGACTAAACTTGAGGAAGGCTTACCGGAGGTTATAGGAAAGGTCGGTGTATCCGTCAGTCAGGCAGACCCCACCCGCGTGTACGCGGTAATTGAAGCTGAAGGTGAAGCAGGCGGTGTCTATCGTAAAAAATGGCAGCAGGTATGCAAGGACCGTATTACTATCGCCAGGGCCTGGTATTATGTGGAAATTGAGGCAGACCCCCTGGAGGCCAATACCGTGTATGTGTTGAATTCGCCGTTCCTTAAATCTGTGGATGGAGGGAAAACCTTTAATCCCGTTGAAATTCCCCACATAGATATTCACGATCACTGGATCAATCCCAATGACAACAAGATCATGATCAATGCCAACGACGGTGGAGGGACCATCACTTTTAATGGAGGTAAAACCTGGTCAACTCAACAAAATCAGCCCACCGCACAATTTTACCGGGTGGTTACCGATGACCGCTTCCCGTATTATGTTTATGGTGGACAACAGGACAATACTTCAATGGCCATTGCCAGCCGTACCCCCTTTATCGGAATAGGGTGGAAGGACTGGTACCCGGTAGCAGGTGGTGAAAGCGCCTACCTGGCCTTTGATCCTAAGAATCCGGAAGTGGTTTATGGCACCCAAATTCAGGGGTTAATTACTAGGTATGATGTCCCCCGCGAAAGAAACAAACCCATTCAGGTCTACCCGGAAATGGCTCTCGGTATGATCCCTAAAAACATGAAATACCGTTTCAACTGGAACCCGCCTTTGGTCTGGCAACCTCAAGACCCATCCGTAATGTACTTTGGCGCCCAAAATTTACTGCGCACAGCCGATGGCGGCATCAGCTGGACTGAAATAAGCGGCGACCTTACCAGAAACCAACCTGAAAGGCAGGGACCCGGCGGGGGACCGTTTACCAATGAAGCAGCAGGAGGGGAGAACTACAATACCATTATGTACATCACACCCTCTCCACATGAAAAAGGGACAATCTATGTGGGCAGTGACGATGGCCTGGTACATTT
>QIEB01000144.1 GCA_003229495.1 Flammeovirgaceae bacterium | reverse complement strand
GATTGAAATCCCAAGGGAAGAATTAAATGCAATTGCTAAAAATGCACTTCAGGACAAAAAAAATGAGGGTGGTCATATTATTTGCACCATGTTAAAAGATATTGGCCAGGCTACGTATAGCACACCCATCAGCCTTCAAGAAGTAGAGCAAGCCCTGGATTACTATTGCGCGTTGTAACCAGCTAGTTCTTAATCACCTCTGAGAACTTCTGACTGTACTTCTCAACCCCTGATATAGCAGAATTAGCCATACTGCGGAGTTTGTCTTTATCTATATTCTCCTTTAGTTCATCCTTGAGTTCTGTGGCTTTGTCAGACAATTTCTTACGGGTGCTTTTACCATTTGCCGGTGCAAACAATAAACCTGCGGTCAAGCCTGCGGCAGCCCCTAGGACGAAAGCGAACATTGTTTTTTCTGATCCATTCATATATTGACTCTGTTTAAGTTACTCTTACTATGTATCAATTATTACGTGTCAGTTAGGTTTATGTTATGTAATTTTGGTGTCTGAATTTACTACAAGGTGGTTATTCAGAAGCATTTTTCCACTACTATCTTTAGATGATCAAAAACTCTACACGGTCCCTTCCAAAACTGGAGAGTATTAAAACCACCACAATCAAACTGACTGCTTCCAAAAGCATCAGTAACCGGGCGCTGATTATCGATGCGCTTTGCGGTGGAGATTCCCAGTTGCTTAACCTTGCCCTGGCCCGGGACACCAGGTTAATGTCAAAGCTATTACCAGATCCCTCACATACCATAGACATTATGGATGCTGGTACTACTATGCGATTTTTAACTGCGTATTATTCCCTTACCAATCAATCCAAGATCCTGACGGGAACGCCGCGAATGCAGGAAAGGCCTATTGGCATTCTGGTGGATGCGTTGAGAGAAATTGGAGGGGAAATAAATTACCTTAACAACCAAGGCTATCCCCCTCTGGAGACAAAAGGATTTTCTACACAAAAATCTAACCAAATCAACATTCCCGGAGATATCAGCAGTCAATATATTTCTGCAATTCTGATGATGGCCCCCACCCTTCCTCAGGGTCTAAAAGTAATCCTGACTGGACGCATTATGAGCAGACCGTATATTTCCATGACCCTTGGACTAATGAGCCGGTTCGGAGCAACCTATTCCTGGGTGGATGATGTTATAAGTGTCCCTGGTCAAGAATATCAAGCCACCACCTTCAAAGTTGAATCGGATTGGTCCGCCGCCAGTTACTGGTACAGCATAGTGGCTTTGTCGAAAAGCGGCGAGATCACTCTTTTGGGTCTGGAGGACCAATCAATACAAGGTGATCGTCAAATTGCAGAAATCATGCAACCTTTGGGTGTGAAAACACAATTCCATAGTAATGGAATCATCCTTTCCAAAGGGGCATCAACCACAGACTGCCTGTCCTATGACTTTAGCAGTTGTCCAGACCTTGGAACCTGTGCAGCCTTGAGGGTATCGTGCGTGGCCACCGGCTTAGAAAGCCTCCGTATAAAGGAAACCGATCGTATTGCGGCACTACAAAATGAACTTGAAAAAATCGGAGCTAAACTGGAAGAGGAAGCTGGAATTTGGAGATTGCATCCTGGCGCTGATCTAAGTTCTTCCCAACCGGTTACTTTTAAAACCTACGAGGACCACCGCATGGCCATGGCGCTGGCACCCCTGGCTCTACGCCTACCGGTAGTGATCGAAGAGCCAGAAGTTGTGCATAAAAGCTACCCCGGGTTTTGGTCCGATCTGGCTCTAGCCGGGCTACAGGGAACAAGTGAACAATTGAATAATTGAACAAGTGAACATTTGAATAATTGAAATTGAATATCAGAACAATTGAATATTCAAATCACCGAATAGCGAACAATTTGATCCCTGATCGATAATATTTGTGTATTAATACACGTATCTATTTCAAATAACTGAAGTCATGGCCATCTTTAAGCTGTAGAAGAAACTCGAACATTAGTTTAATTACATTCTCTACATCATCTTCGTGGACAGTCTCCACGGTGGTGTGCATGTATTTCAATGGCAGTGAAATAAGGGCTGCCGGAACTCCCGCATTACTGTAGGCAAAGGCATCAGTATCCGTCCCGGTAGACCGACTTGCCGCGGCCCGTTGAAACAGCAGCTTCTTTTTTTCAGCCACTTCAATTAACATATTGAGTACGTTGTTATGTACTGCAGGTCCGTAGGTTAGTACAGGACCCTTTCCACATTTTTGATCACCGCTCTTCTTTTTATCATACATAGGAGAAGTGGTATCATGTGTAACATCTGTTACCAAAGCTAAATCTGGTTTTATCCTGTGGGCGATCATTTGAGCTCCCCTAAGCCCGATCTCTTCTTGTACGGCATTTACAATATATAGGCCGAATGGCAATTGTTTCTTTTTTTCTTTCAACCGTCTGGCCACCTGGGCAATCATAAAACCACCTATTCGGTTGTCCAGTGCCCTCGCGGTAAACCATTTTTTGTTCAAAGTCATAAACTCATCCTCAAACGTAATGACACTACCCACGTGTATTCCCAGTTTCAATATTTCCTCTTTCGAATTGCATCCGCAGTCAATAAATATATTCTTCAGACTGGGTGCCTGTTCTTTGCCAGCAACCCTCACATGAATCGCCGGCCAACCAAAAACTCCTTTTACCGGTCCATTTGAAGTATGAATATTTACCCTCATGGAAGGCGCTATCTGATGATCTGACCCACCGTTTCTTCGAACATAGATATAACCTTCGGAGGTAATGTAATTTACAAACCAGGATATTTCGTCTGCATGAGCTTCTATAACTACTTTATAATCTGCCTCCGGATTAATCACCCCAACGGCGGTCCCGTAGGTATCTGTAAAATAGGTATCAGTGTAACTCTTCAAATAGTCCAACCATATCTGTTGACCTGATGATTCAAAACCTGTTGGCGAAGCATTATTCAGATACTTTTCCAGAAAAGATTTACTTTTTTTATCCATGTCTTTGTTAGGGTTTTAGGGTGTTAGGGTTTTAAGGTTTTAAGGTGTTAGGGTTATAGGGTGTTAGGGTTATAGGGGAATGTTCCCGTGTTTTTTAGGTGGCAATTTGCATACCTTGTTTTTGAGCATATCAAAGGCCTGGATAAGCCGGGCCCTGGTATCTTTAGGGTAAATTACCTCATCAATAAATCCACGATGCGCGGCACGGTAAGGATTGGTAAATTTGGCGGTGTAATCCTGCACCTTAGCTTCCAGGGCTGCCTCCGGGTCTTCTGCGGCAGCAATTTCCTTCTTAAAGATAATCTCAGCGGCTCCTTTGGCCCCCATAACGGCAATTTCTGCAGTAGGCCAGGCAAAGTTTAGATCAGCGCCAATATGCTTGGAGTTCATAACGTCATATGCACCTCCATAAGCTTTGCGGGTAATTACCGTAACCCTTGGCACAGTAGCTTCGCAAAAGGCGTATAGTAGTTTCGCTCCATGGGTAATTATTCCGTTCCACTCCTGATCCGTTCCAGGCAGGAAACCGGGGACATCCTCAAATACCAACAAAGGGATATTGAAAGAATCACAGAAGCGTACGAACCTGGCAGCTTTAGTACTGGCATTAATGTCTAAAACACCCGCTAGAGAGGCTGGCTGGTTACCGACAATACCAATACTTCTACCGGCCAGATAAGCAAATCCCACCACGATGTTTTCTGCAAAGTTCTTATGTACCTCCATAAATGAATCTTCGTCAACCACTCCCTGTATTACATCCCGCATATCATATGGTTGATTTGGATTTTCCGGGATTACTTCATTTAGTCCTGGCCTTAGCTCCTCTTTTATTGATTGATATTCGTATGCAGGCGGTTGCTCCTCGCAATTTTGTGGAATGTAACAAAGTAGTTGCCTGATATTTTTGATGCATTCAATTTCATTGGCACAAGAAAACTGTGCGACTCCGCTTTTTGAACTATGTGTCATTGCACCCCCTAACTCCTCCGAAGTTACTTCCTCATGGGTCACGGTTTTAACTACATTGGGTCCGGTAACAAACATGTAGGAAGTTTGCTCAACCATTAGCACGAAATCTGTAATGGCAGGTGAGTAAACCGCCCCACCTGCACAGGGTCCCATAACCGCTGAGATCTGTGGGACCACCCCGGAAGCAAGGGTGTTTCTATAAAAAATATCGGCATAGCCACCCAGAGACACTACTCCTTCCTGTATCCTGGCTCCTCCTGAATCATTGAGTCCTACCAAAGGCGCACCATTTTTAAGCGCCAGTTCCATTATTTTTACAATTTTCTCCGCATGAGTCTCGGATAAGGAACCTCCAAACACTGTAAAGTCCTGAGAAAAAACATACACTAAACGGCCATTGATATTTCCAAAACCCGTAACAACTCCATCACCCAGGTAGCGCTGATCTTCAAGCCCAAATTCCTTGCACCTGTGGGTCACGAACTTTCCTATTTCCTGGAATGTCCCCTCGTCCAACAACATGTGTAATCGTTCTCTGGCGGTCAGTTTCCCTTTTTTATGTTGAGCAGCTATCCGGGATTCTCCTCCTCCAAGTAATGCCTCTTGATTCATTCGGTCCAGTAACTGGTACTTTTTATGGTTACCGGAAAGGGTATGAAAACCTTTTTTGCTCTTTGGTTTGGCCATAATGGTGACGTAATTAATGCCCCTAAATATATGTAAAAGGAAGGATTAATTTTCCAGGAGGTCTCCACTACAGCTAATAAATATTATATTCGCCCAAATTCGTTAGGCAGCATGCAACGTATTGCGATTATCGATCTGGGCACAAATACTTTCCACCTTTTAGTAGCTGATATTGACGTTAATAATGTAAAGGTGCTTCACCAGGAAAAGCACAATGTCAAGATTGGAGAAGGCGGGATTAGTCGCGGGGAAATAACCAAACCAGCCCAGGAGCGTGCCCTGAATACACTTAATGGCTTCAGGGAAACTATGACATCGATGGGGGTCCAGAGCAGTTATGCTACCGCTACCAGCGCTTTTCGTAATGCATCCAATGGCGCGTTCCTGGTAGAAGAAATATTCAGGAAAACAGGACTGGAGGTTGGTATCATTGATGGGCAACAAGAAGCAAACCTTATTTTTCAGGGGGTAAGACAAGCATTGGATCTAGGTTCTTCAAGCTCATTGATTGTTGATATTGGCGGTGGAAGTGTTGAGTTTATTATTGGTAATGGTAAAAAGGTTCTGTGGATGAACAGCTACGAAATTGGGGCTCAAAGACTAATGGACCAGTTCCACTCCCATGATCCCATTTTGGATGGTGAAATAAAAAGTTTGGAGTCATTTCTGGATACACAGCTGGTATCACTGGTATCAGCTATGGAACAATATAACCCCAGGATATTAGTAGGATCTTCAGGCACCTTCGATACCTTGAGCCATATTCATTGTTTAAAACAAGGGTTGGAAAAATCAGATAATCCGGAGCAGCCACTAAGTATAGCAGGCTTCAAAGAGATCCATAGTGAACTTGTGGTAAAAAACAGGGCCGAAAGGCTAAAAATACCTGGGATGATCGAAATGAGGGTAGACATGATTGTAGTGGCCTGCAGTTTAATTGACTACATACTTGACCGGTTTAACTTGTCCGATATTAGAGTTTCGTCCTACGCCTTAAAAGAAGGGGCTCTTTATGATGTTGCCGTTAAAGTACGGGCACAATTGGGATAGCATCGGTTATTTGTTTTAGTAAATGCTAATTACAAAATGCCGATTCCATCATTATTTGTTCTGTGTTTGAAATATTCATACCAGTAGCCCTTAGTTTCCATTGACTAACAATATTTTTAGTCTTGTTTATGAATTTTTTCGCGTCTACTTCTTTCCATCTGAAATAATCTATAACATTCATACACAGATCAAAATCAAGGCTATTATCATCCTCAGATATATTTAAGCTTAGCCCATTTCCATTTTCAATTGGATTAATATCAAATGCTGGTGAAAGTCTCCAGCCATTTTTCGAAAGTAAGAAACCATGGTTTCTAAGATGGTCATCCGTATTTGAAACGGCCACAGAAAAGACAATTCTTTTCCATAGCTCTCTTATATCCAAATCTGGTTCATTACCGTATTGTTCTATGAGTTCAACAAGCTCTAAATAGCTGCCTCCTTCATTATGATCATATCCATCCATATATCCCAATAAGGTCATTGCAGAGGCAAAGTGGATGCGTTTGGCTTCGCTTGTTCTATCAAATCTTTTTGTTAAAAATGTATGTTGTTTCTGCGAGTATATTTTAGCATCGGCAGTTGCAACATTAATTCCAATATCCTTGGCCATTTGATTTACCAGTAACTCCCAGGCCCCACTATTTTTTTGATCGTTTTTGCTGGGGAATTTAGCTATCCATAGTTGGCCTTCCGGGCTTGTTACATTTGCTTTAGGTCTAGCACCACCCAATGATGAACCAGGAGCCATCAACATCATCAACCATTTTTGTGCCTCTTCATCCTGGAAAAAGTTTTCATCCTCTAATTTTGAACAAGCTTGTGCTAATTCTCTAATACTTGTAAATGGAGGTGCTTTTATTTCTTCACTATCAGATAGATAATTTTCCTCATCATTTGTCTTAAACCTTAAAGCTCCCATTCTGGTTTCATCATTTACTCCCAATAAAAAGTCTGACTCCATAAGTCTTTTTTGGGGTTCTTTGGTTTTGCGTGATATAATTGCTTCTCTTCTTTTCATAAGCATTCTTCCCCATCTGTCTGGCGATGAATCAAGAAATAATCCGAAGTTAGGTTTCCGGTCATTCAAATATTGAGGCCCCACAAATAATTTAAGGTCCGGATCTATATCCTGTGCATATCCGCTGGAAAGCCACTTCTCTTGGTATTTAAATGAAAATATTTCTTCTCCCTTTGATTTTTCAGATCTCAAAACTCCCATTTTCATGGTTTCTGGCAATTCAACCCAATCCGCATATACTAGTATTTCTCTCATCTTTATTTGCTTCTTTTAGGCCCTCTTTTTCTTATTGTCAGATTAGCATCCTGCAATTTTCTGCCTAGTATATCATCTTTCGCAATATTTTTTAAATCGTTTACCAGTCCCAGAACCGACAAAACCTGTAAGAAAATTCCTATACTTATATGTTCACTCCCCTTTTCCACATGCCAAAGTGTGGATCGTCCAATATTTGCCCTCTTAGACACTTGTTCCATGGTAAGTTTTCGTCTCAATCGAGCTAATTTGATGTTTTCTCCTACTTGTTCAAGTATTCTTCTTTCTTTAGGGAATAATTTTGCTCTTTTTGCTTTCATAGTGTACTTATATACAATCAAATATACACTATTTGTATCTATATGCAAACATTATTAACCAAATCCTTTTAGACCACGAATCCTGGCTTCGCCGGGTTTTATTCAGCTGTGTAAATATTTATCAATTCTTTAGAGGCTGACAAGGTCTCTTTTTCGAATAAAATGCGGCAATGCCGCATTTTATTTTTATACCATCTTCCTGAAAATGGGATGCCCGGAAGATCAGGCAACCCTGGCGACAAAAGTATTAATTGATGCAGATCTTAAAGGGATCGATTCCCACGGCATAGACAGGCTGCCTCCAGGACATGTAAATTCCCACAATAAATTTTAGTTAACCTCCGTAATTTCTATGTGATTTTTTCCCTTAACACCTGGATTTTTATCTCTGAAAAGTCTTTGATTAAGGCATTTTCCAACCCTATCTCATTCGACTCTTTTTGTGTTGGCCAACGATCGAAAGGACCGGAAACGCTGGTCTCCCAAGCTGCTGTTTCGTGCCATTTACCAAAAGCTCCGGTACTGTAACCA
>QIEB01000200.1 GCA_003229495.1 Flammeovirgaceae bacterium | reverse complement strand
ACGGGTACACTATATTGGGCCATGGTATCATTCACCTGTCTGAAAGCACGGTTCATGGTGGAACAGGATACCAGGATGGCATCAACTTGCTGTAAGTTGAATAGATCCAAAGCATATTGGGTGAATAGATCAATATTTATCTGAGGTGGACATACTTCACCTTGGTGGTGGGCTTCCATAAAATTGAGTTGTACTCCTTCATTTCCGGAATTGATGATTTTAACTCCTGGCAGGATTTTCTTACCGAAATAGGTAGACCATAAGCTGACCCATGAAGAACCATTGATGACTCCCAATTTTTTACCAGTAAGTTCGGAATCGCCGCTCTCTTCAGGAGAAATGGATGGTACCCCAGTTACTTTCATGTAATCTCCAAATAATTGTATCGGATCAACCTGGTGGATTGAGTTCATAATAATTGCTTATTTTTTCCATGACATTTTACTCATTTGCTATATTGGATTCTACTACCTTGAACCATTTGGGCTTTACAAATACATAAACGATGATCATAGCTACTGTAATGAAGCAGGCGAGCATGATAAATACCGGACCAAAATCTTTGCTGATATTGGTCATAATACCTATCTTTTTGATAATAAAGGCAGTGAACATCATTTCTATAAATCCTACCAGTGCTGCCACCGCCGCGACCTGTGTGACTACCACATCTTGTTTAAAAGCATGTTGATTTGCCAAAAACATACCAATCCCAAAGACAAAAAAAGAGAACACAGCTACCACAAGGTTCACATTCTCAATATGCGGCACCATCAGAATAGAAAGTATAAACACATAAGCAAAGCTAATAACCATTTTTCTTGAGGTCAATATCGACCTTCCCGATTGGGACAGCTTGAACACCATAAATCCTCCTATCCACAGCCCTGCATCCATCATGAAGTAGATGAGTGATAATTTATTTCCTAATGCCTGATCATAAGGAAGGCGTAGCGCTTCGGTGAAGTAAGAGGGCAGCCATTGGGTTGCAAAATACAAACAGGGGATTAATCCAATACCCATAACAGCCACAATCCAAGTTCCCTTATTTAATAATACTTCTTTAGGACTTCCCACGGATTTATGTTTAACCAGGTTCGCCTTGTCCTTCCAGCCAGCAGATCTTTTGGAAGGGTGGTTGAAAATAAGCAGCCAGGGAATGAGCCATATAACCCCTAAAACACCAGCGAAAATGAAACTTATTCTCCAGTCATAATTATTGGAAAAAAATATAACAGTTTTTGGGGCCAATAAAGTGGCAAGAAATGCACCGCTGCCAAAAATTCCCGTTGCAAGGGTCCTTTCTTTTAGCGGAAATACCCGAGCAATGATCATGATTCCGATGGGAAAGTTAACGGCCTCAAAAACGCCCAGGATATATCTGAGCCATAATACAGATTCATAATCCTTTGCAATTCCAATGAGGATAGTACTAAGCGACCAGCCAATAACCATTATTGGATAAAACCAACGGATGTTCTTGATCCGGTCTGTGATGAATCCGATAAAGAGATGGGTGCCGGCATAGGTAAACAAAAATGCAGAGAGAAGATTGCCACGCTGAATGCTTGTCAGCTCAAATTCCTCTGATATTGGCATAATGGCTATACCCAGAGTCTGGCGGTCGAAGTAGTTGAGGAAGGTCGCCAGAAACAGACAACCCAAAAGGAACCACCTCCAGTTTTTGTAATACCAGTCCCTGGTAATTTTCATTACACGGTTGTTTGAATACTTGCTTTTTTAATTATCATTTCTTCTGCTGCCAAAACAATATCAGCAGGCTGCATCTGATAGTGATTGAAGAGTTCTTCGATTCCACCACTTTCGATAAATCGATCCTTTACCCCGATTTTTTTTAGGGGTACTGGGTTTTGCTCTCCTAAAACACTAAGTACTGCATCTCCGAAGCCCCCATTTATCGAAGCATTTTCAGAAGTTACCGCACATTTCGTCTTAAGGGTGGATTCAATGATGAGGTTTTCGTCTATAGGTTTTATGGATGCAAGGTGTATCACCTCAGCACCAATACCTTTCTTTTTCAAAAGACCAGCTGCCTCTACATTGTGATGGGTCATTATTCCAGTACCAAAAAGCGTGATATCGTTTCCTTCACTAATGATCTGACCCCTGCCAAATTCAAATTCAAAATCTTCATCAAACAGTTCCGGAACTGCATATCGGGTGACCCGAAAATACACCGGGCCCAGGTGTTTTAAAGCGGCTTTCATCACAGCACTCAGTTCAATATTAGTCCCAGGGTCTGCTACCAGCATATTGGGCATGGCCCTCATGATGGCAATATCTTCTATACAGTTGTGAGAACCTCCTGCCCGGCTGGTAGGAATACCCACATAAGAACCGGGAATTTTAACATTTAGCTGGGGAAAAGCTATTGAAATAGCAATCTGATCAAGCGCCCGCCTGGAAGCAAAGGCAGCAAAAGTCGATGGCATGGGAATGAATCCTTCTAATGCCAGGCCGGCTGCCATTCCAAACATATTTTGTTCTGCTATGCCTGCCTGATAAAACCTATCAGGGAACCTTTTCTTAAACATACTTGCTTTGGTAGAGGTGTGGAGGTCAGCATCAATGAAAATCATATTTTCATATTCAGCACCAAGATCTACCAGTGTTTGACCAAAGGCATCTCTCATTTCAGCTAAAACTTCCTTTTTGCTATTCGTTGCCATAAAATATTTCCTTTTCATTATTTGTTAATAATTGGCTGTAGCCCTCTTCCGGGCGCCCATAATTTCTGGCTAGTTCCCTCAGCATTTCGTCTGCCAACTTGGGTTCAGGGGCGTGCGTGTGCCATTTATAATTGAATTCTGCCCTTTCAATCCCCTTTCCTTTTACAGTATGGCATATTAGCACATTTGGTTTTCCGTTTGCAGTTATCCAACGTGCCTTATATAATGTCTGACAAAGGGCTTCAATATCGTGTCCGTCAACTTCATGGATATTCCAGCCAAAAGCCTTCCATTTATCAGCAAATGGTTCTATACACTTTATTATAATCCACCAATGCGATGAGATTGTCCAGGTGGTAATGAGAAGCAGACATTGCTGCCTCCCAAACGTTTCCTTCGTTACACTCACCATCTCCCAAAATACAGTACACGCGTGATCTGGGATTTTCTTTTTGCCGCAGGCCTAATGCCATACCAACTGCGACAGACAATCCCATCCCCAGAGGGCCTCCTGATGATTCAATTCCACGAGCGCTTTCTATATGGGTATGTCCCTCCAGCCCACCGAGCTCACAGTATTTGTACACTTCGTCTTTACTGATGAATTTGGCTAATGCCAGGGCAGCATACAGTCCGGGAGAACCATGTGCCTTTGACAAAATCAATCGGTCCCGGCTTTCCATCAAAGGGATTTGTGGATCCAGCTTCATCTCCTGGAAGTAGAGCGCTGAAAGCATCTCTGCCATACTGAATGATCCACCGATATGCCCCCATTGGCTATAGGTGATCATTTCCAGCGAAAGTCGTCGAATCTGATAGGCTTTATCCTCAAGTTCTTTTATTTTATTTTCTGACAGTTTCATGTTTATTGTTGAAATGTTTTCATTAAGCTTACCAGCACCTGTTTCAAGTTGTCAAGGTGTTCCTGCATATTTTTGTGGGCCAAAGATGCATTGCGACTTATTATGGCCTCTGCTATTTGAGTGTGTTCTTCCACAGCTTTTTCGATCCTCCCCTCAATCACAGCTAAGCCTATCTTTAGTCTGTGCCATTGCAGATTGAGTCTTTTGATTATTTCTTCAGACCTTTTGTTTTGATTGATTCCAAATATCAAATCATGAAACGCTGTATCATGTTTTAACCAAATCTGCAGATAGTCTTCTTTCGATAAAGAATTTTGTGAGGCTATCAGTTCTTTCATTCCCAACACAATATTTGAAAGTTCATCGATTTGGTGCTTATTAATTTGATTTGCTGCATTCAATGCCAAATGGCCCTCTAATGCGATTTTAATTTCAAAAATCTGCTCGACGTCCTCAGGAGTTAAATAATGGATTCTTTTAGTCCGGTTTTCGGTCTGGATCAGGCCTTCCATTTCCAGTTTGCTTAAGGCTTCCCGAATTGGTGTCCTTCCCAGACCAAATCTTTCACCCAATGACATTTCTGTCACAACTTCGCCAGGCTTCAATTCCTTATTTAGAATACTTTGAAGGATAAGACCGTAGGCAGTTTGGATTGAATTGATAGTTTTTACCATATCTGGTTAGTTTATCATATGCTAAATTGTTTATAAATGTATATAAAATATCAAATATATGTATATAAATAGGTTATATAATATATATGTTTAAGCACTTCTCATACCACGGTGCTGTTAATTGAGAATAAAATACCTGACTAATTTCCGGTAGGAAGGATTTCTCCGGAAAGGATTTGTCTGAGTATTATGCTGATTAAACGAAGTTTTGATTGATTCCCATTTTTTCCCATTGATTTGACTAAATAATGAGTTATTTTCAGGTGGGATCTTAAACCATAATCAATAAATTGAAGGAAAATCAATCATGAAAGAAGTTAAAAAAAATCAACATAGTGATCGTGGAAACCTTTCCAGAAGGACGTTCTTTAGAAATTCTGCGGTACTAACCAGTGGCCTTATAGCCAGTCAACTTCCCATCGATGTCAGCGCCTATGCAGCTGGCGATGACCAGTTAAAAGTTGCATTAATCGGTTGCGGTGGCAGAGGTACCGGAGCTGTGGTACAGGCGCTAAGCGCAGACAAAAATGTTCAGTTAGTGGCCATGGCGGATGCATTCCAGGACCGCCTTGAAAAGTCACTTAATGCCATAAAAACTGAATTGGAAGATGATCAGGGAAAAATAAAGGTATCAGATGACCACAAATTTGTTGGGTTTGAAGCATATAAAGAGGCTATCGATCTGGCGGACGTAGTGATCTTAACCACCCCACCGGGCTTCAGGCCATATCACTTTGAATATGCAGTGAGTAAAAACAAACACATATTCATGGAAAAGCCCTTAGCAACGGACGTGCCTGGCATCAGAAAGATGATTGAAACTGCCAAAATTGCCAAAGAAAAGAAACTAAATGTAGTGGTAGGATTACAAAGGCATTATGAAAGCAGTTATTTAGAAGTAGCCAAGAGACTCCATAACAATCAATTTGGAGATATCGTTTCCGGGCAGGTTTACTGGGATGGCGCTGGGGTTTGGGTAAGACCAAGAGAGGTAAACCAAACCGAAATGGAGTATCAAATGAGAAACTGGTACTATTTCAATTGGCTTTGTGGAGACCACATTCTGGAACAACATATTCATAATATAGATGTAGCCAATTGGTTTATCGGGGACCATCCGGTTTCGGCTCAGGGGATGGGGGGCAGACAAATAAGGACCGGCAAGGAATACGGAGAGATTTTCGACCATCATTTTGTAGAGTTTGTCTATCCCAGTGGAGCAGTGATTTCAAGCCAGTGCAGGCACCAGCCTAAAACCATGTCACGAATTAAGGAAGAATTTCAAACTACCAAAGGTTCAATATCGACCAAGAATGGACAAGGGCTAATGAAAAACTACGATGGGTCCGTTGTTTACGATCATGATGATAGAAAAGATCTAAACCCCTATCAGGTGGAGCATAATGAATTATTTGCATCCATAAGAAGTGGGGGGGTATTGAGCAATACTGACTACGGAATTCACAGTACCATGACTGCCATACTGGGTAGAATGGCTACTTATTCCGGAGCACTAATTACCTGGGAGGAAGCCATGAATTCTCAAATAAGCCTGATGCCTGAAAAGTTAGATTGGGATGCAATGCCTCAATCACTACCGGATAAGGATGGATTTTACCCCATTCCGATGCCGGGGGTAACCAGGGTAATATAGGAGTTTAAAGATGCGCAGGTATTCGGGACTTTAATCTTATCAGACCAGTGGTGGTAATGTTCATTACCAAAAATATAAATTAAAGTTATTGATATTAATAGTATTGCTATTATATTTGCATGCTATTATATCATATATGGATGAACTACTATCCAAAGTAAGCATACAAGTAAATGAGCATATTTACTTAAAGAATCCTGAATACAGTGAGTTGGGAAGGAGGATCATTGCAGGTAGTATTGTTATGATCGATAAGATGGGGTTCGAGTCCTTCACCTTTCGTAAGCTAAGTAAAGAGATCAACTCCACTGAAGCGTCTGTCTACAGGTACTTTGAGAGCAAGCATAGGGTATTACTGTATCTTACTTCATGGTACTGGGGCTGGATGGAGTACAGGTTGGTCTTTAGTTTGGCTAATGTACATTCACCGAAGGATAGATTGGCAAGGGCCATTGCCTTACTGACTGATCAAGTGATGGAGGACAGCAGTTTTACCCATATCAATGAAGTTAAACTCCACCGAATTGTTATTTCAGAGTCATCAAAAGCATACCTCACAAAAGAAGTGGACCAAGAGAACAAGGAAGGAGTTTTCGTTGGATATAAGAGGTTGGTAGAACGGGTTAGTGGTATCATTTTAGAGATCAATCCGAATTACAAATATTCACACATGTTGGTATCTACTTTGATTGAGGGGGCGCATCACCAGCGTTTCTTCGCGGAACATCTGCCAAGTCTTACGGACGTAATCAAAGGTAAGGACTCAATCCCCAGGTTCTATAATGAAGTGGTTTTCAAAACCATAAATGACCGGAAATGATCACATTCAATCAGCTGTCTGGTGGGAGGCCCCAAAAAAGAGCGTAAGGAAAAAAGTGATAAAGGATGAAAATATTTGACTTTAAGCATATCAAGGGTGATTTGCTGGGAGGAATTACTGCCGGGATAGTTGCTTTGCCCTTGGGATTAGCTTTTGGCGTAAGCTCCGGATTGGGTCCCAGCGCGGGACTTTACGGGGCTATTTTTGTAGGATTTTTTGCGGCTCTTTTTGGAGGTACAAACACCCAAATTTCTGGTCCGACTGCTCCTATGACCGCTGTAAGTATGGTAATTATAGCTGGAATTGTTGCCAGTAATGATGGAGATGTAAATAAAGCATTGCCGGTAATTCTAACTATATTTTTATTGGCCGGATTGTTCCAGGTTGGCTTGGGGATAATAGGCTTAGGAAAATACATAAAGTATATTCCTTACCCGGTAGTTTCCGGATTTATGACTGCCATAGGCGTTATCATAATAGTTACTCAGATTATGCCTTCTATAGGCTATTATCCTAAAGAAGATACCGAGTTCGTAAATCAATTTAAGCCACTAGCTGAAGAAATAATTCTAGACAATATATTAAAAGAAGAAGCCGGTGAAGGTATCCTGGTACTAGAGGATTTTGAAGAAACTGTAGAAAGAGCTCAACACATATCTGAAGCACAAATTCTTAAAGAATCGCAAACCCTGGCCGCCAAGGAAGCCTCAGGAGTTTTAGGAGCCATTAAAGTTTTGCCAAGGGCATTAAGTAATATTAATTTGCTAGAAGTGATATTGGCTTTAGGAACTATTATTATTATTTATGGATTTAAACGCATAACCACTACTGTTCCCAGCGCTTTAGTGGCGTTATTGGTAATGTCTGGTGTGGCCTTTGGTTTTGGGTTGGACTATAGGCCCATTGAAAAAATACCAAGTGGATTTCCAATACCTAATTTAGAAGTTTTTGCTGCATTTAGTTTCAGCAGTATTTCACCCTATATTTTTACTGCCTTAACCTTGGCACTTCTTGGAGCCATAGATTCACTACTAACTTCAGTAGTTGCTGATAATATGACTAAAACTAGGCACCGGCCTAATAAAGAATTAATTGGTCAGGGTATAGGTAATAGCATTGCTGCTGTTTTTGGAGGTCTTCCTGGAGCAGGAGCAACTATCAGAACGGTGGTTAATATCAACGCTGGAGGAAAAACTCGAATTTCAGGCATGGTGGCAGGGATTTTACTGCTTATTGTTCTATTAGCTTTGGGACCGATAGCATCTCAAATTCCCGCAGCTGTCTTAGCAGGTATATTAATTACTGTTGGGATTAGCGTGATGGATTATAAAGGTTTAAAAGCCATCCCAAATATGCCGCGCCCTGAAGTAATTATAATGTTGATCGTTTTAGTATTATCAGCGTTTTGGAATTTAGTTTATGCTGTCGGAATAGGCTTGGTCATAGCCTCATTAATGTTTATGAAGAAAATAGGAGATTTAACGGCAGAACGCTCTGTAGTTAGATCACTCCTCAAAGAAAAAGCTTGGGACGATGAGCTTAATTTCCCAAAAAATCTGAAAGAGAAAGTATTTATTAAACACATTAAGGGGCCGTTATTTTTTGGTTCTACCAGTGATTTTCAGCAGTTGGCACGGCAAATACCAAACACCGCTTCTATCATCATTATGAGAATGGGAAGAATGCAGTACATAGATCAATCGGGATTATATGCCATGGAAGATGTACTCATTGATTTGACAAAACAAGGCAAAAAGGTCTTGTTGGTAGATACCTTAAAACAGCCAAGGTATATGCTTGAACGGATTGATATCATTCCTGATCTGGTCCCCAAGGATCAGATCTTCAAAAACATTAAGGACTGCTTGATTTGGGTGAAGGAAAACGTAAAAGTCGAACTTTCGGAGATGGTATCCGAACCTTCCGGCACAGAAGCTGATGCATAAACCCTACAAATAGATGAGAACACAAACAAAAGATATACAAGAAGACCTCAAACCAAAAGATGCCCATAAAATCTTAGTAGAGGGCAATAAAAGATTTGCACAAAACGTAAAAGCCCAAAGAAACCTAAAAGAGCAAGTTTTTGAAACCAGCAAAGGACAGTTTCCTTTTGCGGTTATATTAAGCTGTATAGATTCGAGAGTACCGGCTGAACTGGTTTTCGATCAAGGGATTGGGGATATTTTTAGTGTAAGAGTAGCGGGTAACATCATCAATGAAGATGTGCTGGGTTCTATGGAATATGCCTGTAAAGTTGCCGGGTCAAAAATTGTGGTGGTTTTGGGACATACCAAATGTGGCGCAGTAACTGCAGCTTGTAATAATTTCGAAATGGGCAATATCACATCACTATTATATAAAATAAAACCTGCAGTGAGTATAGCTAGTTCAGAAAATAATGAAACGGACGACCAGCTTATTGAAAAAGCAGCTATTCAAAACGTGCTATTATCGATTGAAAGAATAAGGAAAGAAAGTGCGATATTATCAGATATGGAAAGAAGTGGTGAGATCGAAATTGTAGGCGCATTGTATAGTGTGGACACCGCTGAAGTCGAGTTTTTTGAGTGATGAGGATAGTATCTCTACCAGCTGGAAATCTCTTTCTGATATTGCTCTTTTTGCCTTTTCCCCTTTTTGCTCAGCAAGAGAAAATGGGCAGCTGGCTGATGTATTTTGGGATGAATAGGGTGAGCGATAAGTTAAGTATTCATTCCGAAG
>QIEB01000602.1 GCA_003229495.1 Flammeovirgaceae bacterium | reverse complement strand
TGCTACTTCCGGCAGATCCAGTCCCTCTCTTAGCAGGTTTACACCCACAAGTACATCAAAAATCCCCAGTCGCAATTCACGTAGTATTTCTACCCTGTCCAGGGTATTTACCTCAGAGTGAATATATCGACATTTAACTCCTGCCCGTTCAAGAAACTTGCTCAATTCCTCTGCCATTCTTTTAGTAAGCGTAGTTATCAATACCCGTTCACCACTCCGTGTGGCACCATCAATTTCCTCCATCAGATCATCAACCTGTCTCTTGCTGCTCTTTACCAGGATATCGGGATCCAGGAGACCGGTTGGCCTGATTACTTGCTCTACTATTACACCTTCGGACCTGTGAAGTTCGTAATCCCCTGGGGTGGCGCTTACAAAAACTACCTGATTAATCATACTTTCAAATTCATTAAAAGTCAGCGGGCGGTTGTCCAGCGCTGAAGGCAACCTGAATCCAAAATCTACCAGGTTTACCTTCCTAGAACGGTCCCCTCCCCACATGGCCCTCACTTGCGGTAGTGTTACGTGGCTTTCATCTATGATCATAAGGTAATCATCAGGGAAATAATCCAGCAAACAAAATGGCCTTGCTCCGGGGTCTCTTCTATCAAAATATCGCGAGTAGTTCTCTATTCCAGAACAATAACCCAGTTCCCTCATCATTTCCATATCAAACTCAGTCCGTTCTTTAACCCTTTTAGCCTCAGGCATCCGTACCTCAGACTCAAAGTAGGAGATCTGAGCCACCAGATCGTCCTGAATTTCATGAATGGCCTGATTAAGTAGGTCTTTTCCTGTAACAAAAAGGTTTGCTGGAAAAATAGTGATCAGACGTTCTTCGGAAAATTTTTTTCCAGTTTGTGGATCGATTCGTTGAATACTTTCAATCTCATCCCCCCAGAAAATGATTCGATAAGCAAAATCTGCATAAGCTACAAAGATGTCAACAGTATCCCCTTTTACTCTAAAATTCCCCCGCTTAAACTCAGCTTCTGTTCTGCTATAAAGAATCCCTACCAGTGAAAGTAAAAACTGATTACGAGATACAATGTCTCCTTCTTGTATGCGAAGCACACTTTTCCCAAATTCTTCCGGGTTGCCAATTCCATAAATACAACTAACGGAAGCTACCACAATTACATCTCTACGTCCACTCAGCAATGAAGACGTTGCACTAAGTCTTAGTTTTTCAATTTCCTCATTAATGGACATGTCTTTTTCAATGTAAAGATTGGTGGTGGGTAAATAGGCTTCCGGCTGGTAGTAGTCATAGTAGGAAATGAAAAATTCTACGGAATTTTGTGGAAAAAAATGTTTAAACTCTCCATAAAGTTGTGCAGCCAGCGTTTTGTTATGGCTGAGGACCAGGGTTGGTTTCTCCACATTTTGAATCACATTGGCCATGGTGAATGTTTTGCCGGACCCGGTTACACCGAGTAGTGTTTGAGCAGGCAAATCGGCCTGAAGACCTTCTGTTAGCTGTTGGATGGCCTGCGGCTGATCCCCGGTAGGTTCATAATCAGAAATTAATTGAAATGACATTCTTTAATTTACAAATTCCAGTACTACTTGGTCCAAATGTCCCAGGCTTTTTCTGCTTGTAATTCTAACATCTCCAAACCATTCTTCACCATTGCTCCTTTGGACAAACCATTTCTCATAAAAGTGGTGGCAGCTGGATTATATACCAGGTCAAAGAGGAAATGCTGAGGTCCTATTTTATGATAATCAAGATCAGGGGCGACTTCGATCTGTGGCTGCATTCCCAGAGGTGTGGTGTTAACTATAAGGCTATGAGTGGCCAGGAGATCAAGAATTTTTACCTGGTCATAGGAGACCAAGCCAGGCCCACTTTTTCTACTCACCGATTGAAAAGCGATATTTCTATCCTTCAATACTGCAGTTACAGCCAAGGATGCCCCGCCGGTTCCCAGCACCAAAGCATTCCCATCCCAATCTCCAGGCAGCCAGTCAAATAGGGAACTCTGAAAACCGAAATAGTCTGTGTTGAATCCAGTCAGTTTGTTTCCATTGATTTTAATCACGTTGACTGCACCTATTGCTTCGGCATCGGCACTTATTTCATCCAAAAAGCCCATTATTTCCTTCTTATAGGGAATGGTAACATTTAGTCCAATTAGTCCAGGGGTACTCTTTAACAAGGGTAAAAAATCGGCAATGGTTTTCAATTCGTAAAGTTCATACTGGAAGTTGGTTATCCCGAGTTTGCGGAATTTTTCTGTGAAGTACGACTTTGAAAAGGAATGTGACAGGGGTTTGCCGATGAGCCCTAGTTGCTTATGATGGTCAGCCATTTTTGAGGTTAATAGCTAATTTTTCAAGAAATACTACCAGCCCAAGGCCTAAGATGAAAAACAGGATGGCCTGCCATAAAAACGCTTCATTGCCAGATACTTGATAAGTATTGGGTAAAATGTTCTCCTGAATTAGGGGTTTTACCGCCCCATGTCGATCAATAAAGGTAGCAATAGTTTGTTTCCATGGCCAAACTTTATTAAGTGATCCAATCATAAATCCGGCAAGGATTGCAATAGTGATATCCCTGTATTTTTTGAATAACCAGCCTATTAATCTGGTAAAAGTAACCAGTCCTAAAAGGCATCCGGAGGCAAACACCAATAGGACACCAAGATCAAATTCTTTCAAAGCGTTAAGTATGAAAGTGTATTTCCCTAAAACAACCAGTATGAAACTTCCGGAAACTCCCGGCAGAATCATAGCACATATGGCGATAGCACCGGAAAGGAATATCACTGGCATACTATCCGGAGTTTCCGCGGGTACTACTTTGGTAATTAGAAACGCTACTATGCAACCAATCATAAAACAAATTATTACCATTGCGCTCCACTTCCGGATGTCTCTGCCAACTACAAAGGCAGATATCACGATGAGTCCGAAGAAAAAGGACCACAATTGGATGGGATGGTCCTGAAGTAACCCATGTATTAGCCTGGCCAGAGAGATTAGACTGACCAGTATTCCACTTAACAGTACCACCAAGAATCGGCCATTGACTTTTTCCCAAAAGGGTAGGATTTTGCCAGTTCCCAGCAGTTTTAATGCTTCAAGGTCTACTGCTTTAATACTGGTGATGAGCTCCTCATATATCCCGGTAATGAATGCAATGGTTCCGCCGGAAACCCCAGGAATGATATCGGCAGCGCCCATTCCCATTCCTTTGAGAAACAGGGAAATAGAATCTTTTGAGGTCTTCATCTTCCGGACTTTTGGGCTATCCACCTAACGAAGAATCCTTGATAAAATGGTCGAATGTATCACCACGTAGCCCCAGACGAATTGTTTCTAACGGGATAACCTCGTTCGGAGCAATATTTCCTAGATTAACATTGGCGCCAAGAAGCTTTATGAACCATACCTGCTGAGATTTTTGGGGCGCCTCCCAGATGATTTTCTCGAAAGGGATTTTCGTAAGGATCTCCTGAACCAGACCGCTTCTTACTTCACCGGATGACCGAAATAATCCTACATTTCCTGCTTCCCGAGCTTCTCCAATAACTTTCCAGGCCCCCGCGTCAAGTTCACCCTGCATCAATTTGATCCACTTATAGGGGGGGATGATAAGTTCCACATCCTTTGATCCGACTTCTGAAAGAACGGTAACCCGAGAACTTAACTGTTGAATATAGTCGCATTTTCTCTGATGCTCTAATTCAATAGAGCCGTCAGACACTTCTGCGAAGGTCATCTCATACTTATCAAGGATATCACAATAATCATCGAACTGGTTTCTCACCACAAAAGCTTCAAACAACGTCCCTCCAAAATAGGTGGGAATATTATGTTCCCGGTATTTTTTCAATTTTTCCTTTAGGTTGGGTGTAACATAAGAAGTACACCACCCCAGCTTTACAATGTCAACGTGTCCTGCACATAGCTCCAGGAAGTCATCAATTTCCCTTAAACTTAATCCTTTATCCATTACCATGGTGTATCCAAATTGACGCGGTTTCTTAGTGCGCTCTGGAATATTGTTTAGTTTATAGTTCATTTAATTTTCAGGTCGGTACTGATCAATGATTTTCAAGAGTGCTTTTTGGTTCTGGAGATTGGGATAAAATTCGAATAGCTCCTGGTGTTTTTCAAAGTTCAAAATTAAACCATTTTCCAAATATGCCAAGCCCTCCTTATATTTCCCGGCCGCTATGAAATACGCCACGGAACGGTAGTACAAACTCGGTTCTGTGGGGTTTTCTTCCAGAGCATCCTTGATTAATTCCAAACATTTAGGGTAATCACCTTGTTCATAGTACAAAAAAGACCACATTAACCAAACTTCTATATTTTCTGGCCCCAGCAATGCGGCTTTTTGATAGGCTTCAAGACTTGAAACCAGATTTCCAACCTTGTATTCCGCATCTGCCAAAGTCATCCAGTAGCGTTCACTATCGGGGTTTAATTTGATGGCTTTGTTGAAAAAATGGATGGCTTCGTACCATCGTTCATGTTGATGAAGACAGCTTCCAATGCCAAAAGCTGCCTCGTCATAAAAGTTGTCTAGCTTGTAGGCTTTTCGGTAGTACTTAAGGGCAAGATCCAGATGTCCAAGTTTCTCGTAAGCTTCACCCATGCAAAAATGCGTTTCTGCAGAAGGTCCTTCAAGATCCACAGTCTGTCGATATGAGTCCAGGGCCTGACTGTATCGGTCCATGCTCATATAGGCATTTCCCATGTTAAAATATGCGGAAGAGAAGTCCTCTTTGATGAGAAAAGCATATTGATAGGCTGCAACTGCTTCTTTATTTTTTCCAAGCTTGTGGTATATTATCCCCAGGTTATACCAGCCCAAGTGAGAATAAGGGTCACTATCGATAAACTTTTTGTAGTAGTCAAGACTATCTTCCAGGGCCCCAGTAATATCCAGGCAGTAGGCCAACTCATATAAAGCTCCATCGTGTTGCATGTTTTCCCCAATGGCTTGTTTATAGGATTTTATGGCTAAATTAAAATCGCTGGCATTTTGGTAGGCCAGCCCAATTTGAAAATAGATATCGTCTATGTTCGATGAAAAAACCAATGCCTGTTCCAACACCACCACGGCTTCCATATATTCTTCTCTGAGCGAGAGAATATTGGCCTTCATAATTAGTAAATCCGCATCATTTGGTTGAATTACAATGGCTTTCTCTAGAATGTCCAGGGCCTGGTTAAAGCGTTCCAGATTGATTAGTGCCTGGCTCTTTAGCAGGATCATATCAACGGAGAATGGATATAGTTCAGCTCCAATTTCGCTAACCTTTAGTGCTTTGGAATAATATGATCGGTCAGTGAAATAATTGAATAAGCTTTCTATCTCCTCAATGTCAAAAAAGTGAAAAGCACCATTTTCCATTTGTTCACTGAACAATCGGATAAGGTCTTTGATTTTACGCTGTTTAGAATTCTGTGCCATTACAGAAAGTTGTTCAGCAGGTTTAACTGCAAAGCCCGGTCAAAGTATTTTTGATCTACAGTTTCTCCCATCATTTCCAATTGTTTCTTGTTGTGACAATCCGTTCCCAGGAAACTTATGGCTTTTTCATCGATTAATAGTTCCGCTATTTTTTTTGCCGCATTACTGTAGTATCCACTCAGAGATATAGTATTGATTTGAAGCAACAGCCCCCTGTCTCTCAGGTCTTTAAGCATCTCAGGTCTGTTTTGTACAAAAATATATCTTTCCGGATGGGCCATAACCGGTTTCATCCCGTTGGAAATAATCTGGAAAATCCCTTCGCGAAGATAAGCTGGCTCATTTAAAAAAGAGGTTTCAAATAGTAGGTATCGATCACCAAAGGTTAGCAACTCTTTCTTTTCTTCCAACATTTGCATAAGGTACTCGTCGAGATAGTACTCTGCTGCTGCTGTTACTTCCATATCAATGCCTGCTGAGTCTACCTCTGCCTGGAGTTGTTTTGCACGGTTTCTAATGTCCTCAGTGGTATTGGGGTAGAAATCGTTCATTACGTGGGGTGTGGTAATGACTTTTTGATAGCCCATCATAGACATACTTCGCAGGATCTCCAGAGATTCTTCCATGGTGCCAACTCCATCGTCTACACCGGGTATAAGGTGAGAATGCATGTCCACCATCAAAGGTCGTACGCTTTTCTGTACTTTTCGTTTTTGAAATAATGATATCACCAGGTACTTTAATATAAACAATTACTCATAATAACCTTTACCATACCCATATCCATATCCTCTCTTGTTAGTAATTTGAACGGAATTCAAAACGATGGAGAGGTTTCTAAACCTATTGGTTTTCGCTAATCTATTCAAGGTATTTACAAAGTCTTTTCGGGAATAATCTGCCCGGATAATATAAATTGGTATATCTGCCTTTTTCATAGCCAGTATTCCGTCCGTTACCAGGCCTACTGGAGGTGTGTCCAGAATTATGGTATGGTACTGTTG
>QIEB01000596.1 GCA_003229495.1 Flammeovirgaceae bacterium | reverse complement strand
TCTCAATAGCACCGCCAATTTCATCACCTTCGGCAACTACTACAATACTGGAAGTCTTTGATCTACTCTTACCGGCCCTCAGAGTTTCTATGACATCTTCAATAGTGGTAGATGTTTCAGGTACAAGTACCATTTCAGCACCGCCACATATTCCACAACGAATAGCAATATATCCTGAGTCCCGCCCCATAACCTCTACAAAAAAGATCCTGTCATGCGAATCTGCAGTATCGCGGATCTTATCGATGGCCTGAATCGCGGTATTTACCGCGGTATCGAAACCAATGGTAAAGTCCGTTCCGTAAATGTCGTTGTCAATGGTTCCGGGGGCGCCAACAATTGCCACCCCAAACTCCTCGTGAAATATCTTTGCGCCAGTAAAGGACCCATCACCTCCAATGCAAATAAGTCCCTCAATGCCATACTCCTGGAGACAGTCAAAGGCTTTTTTACGCCCCTCTTTGGTCTTAAAGTCTTCACTGCGTGCAGATTTTAATATGGTACCTCCCTTTTGAATGATATTGCTGACAGAATACGAGCTAAGTTGCTTGATATCGCCTTTTATCATTCCGTTATAACCATACCGGATCCCGAAAATCTCTGCACCGTGGTAGATGGCTCCACGTACTACCGCTCGAATGCAAGCGTTCATTCCGGGTGCATCACCTCCGGATGTATAAACAGCGACCTTTTTCATGATAGGGTTTTTCAAAAAGCAGGTCAAAAGTAATTAATTTATTACCGAATTCTCAGCCTTCCCAGGGTATTGTTAATTGCAGTATTCATCTGGACAGAGGTCTTTAAGAAATAGTTAGCCCCAACATAGACTATGGATATGATCATGCTCCGGGTCAGAATGTCCGTCATCAAATCAGGTAGTTTTGGTACCAATGTATTTATAGCTAGACACAATAATGCCATCCCGGTTACCAGGAGGTGTTTTTTATTGTATGGCTGGATATTGAATTTCCTCTTGAGAATTAAGAATTTGAAAATGTTTAAAATAACCACGGTACTTAAGGTAGCTGCCGCAGCTCCGGTGATACCCCATAATGGTAGCAGAACCATATTCATACAGACCAATAGGGCCAATTGGATAACTGATAAATAAGTGTTGATGCGGTAGTAGTTGGAAAAACCAATAATCGCACCGCTAACACCTCCTGTCATTTGAATAACATTTGCCAGTCCAGTCAAGATTATTACCCAACTTCCAACAGCGAAAGACTCAGGTAATATTTTGTATACATTGTGAAGGTTAATATATATACCTACCAACAAAAGTGTTGCTATAAGCTGTTGATTTATAGTGCTCTTATATTGAATGTTTCGTATTGCTTGCAGGTTATTGTTTTTAAAAGCATCGGATATTACCGTAGGGGCAATTTTGTTCAAACCTCTGGAGGGTAAAAGGATCAATGCGGCAAAGAAAAAGTTGGTTACATAAATACCAGTTTGGGCTTCATCATAGTACAGGTCGATAAGTATGTTATTAACCTGTAGGATAGCGACATTGTTTAACCCGGTAAGAAATCCGAAAAAACTAATGCTGGCCATTGCCCTGATCATCTGTCGCTCAACAGTACGAATCCTAAAATTCAGATGACACTCTCCTCGCCAGACAACAAAGATTATCAAGAACAAGGCGATTATGGAAAATGTGACCACATAAATCTGGGCAAATTGTCCAAAGTTTATCAAATTATAAATTAGTGGTAGTAATGAGAGCAGCATAAGCACTCTTAGTCCAAACTCTCTTAATAGAACTCCAGTACTGGCATTGTATAGTACGGTATTGTAATTGTCCATTACCATAAAAATCAGCAAACCGGCGGTAAGCGGTATACACAGATAATAGTATTGTCCAAACAGATCACTTTTATCTATGAGAAAACCTCCTATAATCTTGTAGAACACTAAGAAGATCAAAAAGCCAGTGCAGATTACTAACAAATAGATGGGGAGAAACCCTCCATGGCCCTCACCGGTATTACGGAAATAAGGAAAATATTTTATGGTGGCATGATTAAATCCCAAAAGAGCCACTTGGGCAAAAATGGAGCTATAGGACACCAAAAGCGCCAGTACTCCGATTTCAGCTTCACTTAAGAAATTGGGAAAAAAGTGGGCTCTGATGAAAAACCCGATCACCACACCCATGTAAATGTAAATGGTCGATTTTATAGTCTGTCTGCCAATGATACCCACGGGCTAAGTATTTGAGTGTGTGATTCCTTGGGTTCTTTGGAGTATTTCCCGGCGCATCAAACATTTACCTCCAATAGTAGTTCTGTGAATTCGCGAACAGCTCCACTGCCGCCTGGTGTTTTAAGCTGAAGGATTCCTGGAATTCCTTTTATGCTATTCTGTGCAGTACTGGGGCATGCTGCAATTCCCACCGCTTCCAGAAGCTCTTTATCATTAATGTCATCGCCTATATAGGCCACCTCCTCCAGGCTGATCTTTAATTTATTACACAGGTCTTCAA
Source organism: Flammeovirgaceae bacterium (assembly GCA_003229495.1). Classification (GTDB taxonomy): domain Bacteria; phylum Bacteroidota; class Bacteroidia; order Cytophagales; family Cyclobacteriaceae; genus SZUA-3. The sequence goes on along the minus strand of QIEB01000596.1, from coordinate 3,979 downwards.
CTAGTTTCAATTTCTGTTCCACTCCATGAAAATCGAAATCCAAACCCAATTTTTGTGCCCTGCGACGGTTGAGCTTACGGTCTTCCCTGGTAAGGATTCCAACTTTAACTCCTTGCTTTTGTAACAGAAGGAAACCCATCCCATCATAAGTGTTGAATTTTTTTAACTCGTCCCCCTTTTCAGTATAGTACATCCCGGCATCGGTTAATACCCCATCGACATCAGAGAGGAACAGGCGAATTTGCCTGGTGTTATTACTCCTGAGTATATATTTTTTCATCAGATATTCCCCCTGCAGCCAGTCATCTTCCTCGTCCAATTCTAATGAAGCAAATGCAGGCATCTCATAAATACCAATAGTACCGCTGAGTCGATTTTTTGACGAATTAATATTTCTTACAGAATTCAGGTAAAAAGCGCCGTTTTCAATCATGGTGCCAGGGAAATCCTGTCGTCGTGGGCGCTTTTGATACTGATAATTCAATGGCTTTCCAGATTCATCCCACAGAAAACGTTTTAATCGGGAACAACTAAGTAATGAGTCAATCGAGGTATTTTTAATTTGCAATATTCCGGCATTAAAATCCTTAGCGGTACTAAACGGTGAAGTGGCCTGTACTAGCAATAACAGGTCATCCTGATCTATTTCCTCCTTACCCAGGTATTCTAAAATTACCTCTTCGGTAGAGCTCTGGTCCCGGGCATTTACTTGCTTACGGTGGAATATAGTCACTTTTGAAAGTTCAAATCCCATTACACATTGAGAGATTTCCTGGCAATCAGTTGCTACTACCACTCTATCTACCAAATTGGCTTGTTCAAGAGCATTTAAGCACCAGTATAAAAGCGGGCGACCGCAAAAAGGCCTGATGTTCTTTAGCCTGATTGATTTGCTTCCACAGCGGGCTGGAACAAAGGCGGTTACACTCACGACTTCCTGTATTTTAGTTTATCTCTTTGTTTTGACTCAATGTCTAAAATTTCCGTGGGTTTAAACTGAAGCGCTTTATAGGTCGCCGATAGGTCCCTGACTAACTTTTGCATGCCACCTGGTTCTAGTGATGCGGCATGGTCTGTTCCCTTCCAGGTCCTGTCTTTTGTGAAATGCCTTTCTATCCAGGTTGCACCTAGTGTAAAGGCAGCCTGGTCTATAGCGATGCCTAAATGATGGCCTGAAAACCCGATAGCTTTGACTTGTGTACCATAGCTTTCCTGAAGCCTGACAATCTCAAGTAGATTGGTGTCTTCAAATGGTACTGGATAACCTGAAGTACATGCGTACAGTACCAGTCTATGGGTGCTCTCACTTTCTTGAAAGAATTCCACCACCTGATTTTCTTCTGCCCTGGTAGTCATTCCAAAACTAATGTGGATATCCCCTCTATAGGAGTCTCTCAAAATTTCCAGCATTTCAAAGTGCATGTTACAGGCGCTGGGCACTTTAATATAATCCGGACTAAGAGCAGAAATCTCCTCAGCAGAGGTGGCATCCCAAACACTGGCAGCATAGCCAATACCCGCTTCCCGACAATAATCCTTCAGCGTCCGGTGTTCTTCTTGAGAAAATTCCAGAAACTCTCTGTGGGCTCCGTAGGTCTCTCCAAAACTATATGGTTGATAGGGATGAGGTGCCTGGTACTGTTCTTTGGTAAGAAGTTCCTTCGGGTGGCGTTTCTGGAATTTTGCGTAGTTGGCATGAGTTGCCTTGGCCAGCTCTATAAGTTCTTTGGCAATGGACATGTCACCCATATGGTTGCATCCTATCTCCGCCACTAAAACCGGCAATTGATAAGTGTACTTCTTATTCATTATGCAGAGGTTCTAAACGATTAAGGTCTACTCTTTCAAAAGCATCAATAAATGATCCGGGGGTGGCATTTAGCACAGATACACCACGACTTTTAGCATATTGCTTCAAGACAAAGTACCCATTAAACGCATGAACAAACTTAGTCAATAACTCCGGCATATTGCGCTCACCTACTCCTCTTTTATCCAATGGTTTACCCAAAGATGTTTGTTGGTCGTAGAAGTGCTTTTGTTTAATAAGTACTTGGTTGTGATTGTTTACAGAAATCTCTGAAAGCCAACTGTGGTCGGCACCCCATAGATAGATTTTATCATATCCCATATTGATGGCATGGGTTAGACATGGTATGAGCACATTGTGAGGTCTGGGCATACCCAAATTTAACTTAAAGCACAAATGTCTGAACCACTGCCATCCTTCAACCGGGGTGTTGTTAAAATATACTATTTTGATATTAGGGTTTGTGCTCAGAAGATCTTGCCAGCGTTGCAATTTTCTGGCTTCGTATGGAATATGGAAAACCAGCGGCCAACTGGTACTTTTGTTCATTTCTGTGAACAGCTCATTGCTTTGTTTAACAAAAAAAGTATCTATATCATCCAGCCAGAGATCTGGGGCAGAGGTAACGTAATACCGGGGTTTCAACTGAGGATAGAATTCTGTGGTGGGAAAATGATTAACACAAATTAGATCTTTCCCTTCCAAAAACCATCGATGGTCTTGGATCATCTGACCTAGTGAGGGCCCATTTGCCAGGATTACGCATTCTTGATTTTCACTATCCTCCAGTTTTACCCACCATTTAGCAAGCAATAGCAACCGGATCTTGGTGGTAATGAGTGCTCCAAGATTGTTCAGAAAGGATTGAATTTGAAGGATCATTTATTCTAACTTTTTAAAAAGCTGCTGAATAACCACATCCTAAACTTAACTAACATACTCGCCTTTGGCCATTTACCTCGTAGTATATAAGAAAATGCTAAGATAACGGTTGCTCCAATTTTAAAAAACTCTTGAAACCATTTGCCTATCACTATGTGTAATGGTCTTTTTTTAATCCGTAAGGCTTCACTTTTTCCAATCCCCTTAGCCATTCTCTTTATATAATTTGTTTCTGTGCGGAAGTCAGGAATACTGTGTTTAACATGAACATTTGGGACATAGTGAATGGATCTGTTTTGTTTCTTTAACCGGTAAAATAATTCCTTTTCCTCGCCACTTCCAAGAAACGATCCCTTTCTTCCTAACCCCGGATGAAAAGGGCCTGAGTCAACCAAAATAGTCCTTCTAAAAGCCATATTGGCTCCAATAGGGAATCGCCACCTTGGGAACGTCCTGGCGGCGTCACCCATGTCTAAGGCTGCTACCAATGGTAAAAGATACCTGGACATCCATTTTGGTTCATTGCTTTGGTAGAGAGGAGTTACTTTTCCTCCTATTGCATCTACTTTTAAATGGTCCTGGAAATATGAAATTAAATTAGAAGCGTAGTCCCTGCCGGCAAAGGCGTCATCATCGATGTAGCTTATTATTTCCCCAAGAGATTCAACAACACCACGGTTTCTGCAATAAGACAGCCCCTGCAGGGGTTCTATGAGGTACTTGAATTGTAACTGTGGATTCGCTTTTTTATAATTGAGACAGATCTCTTCGGTTTGGTCGGTACTTTTGTTGTTTACCACCACCACCTCAAAAAGATTTTTAGAAGCTGTTTGCTTCGATAATTGATTCAGGCATTTTTGAAGATACTTGTCCCTGTTATATGTACAAATGACAATGGACAATATGGGGCGATTCACCAATTAAACTGCCTTTAGGGCATGTAGATCTGTAAAGATACTAAATTTAACTACCCTTCCATTTTTTTAGTTCCTGGAAAATAGTGCCAGCACAAAGTAGTAATAATAATATTGAGGACGCCATCATTATTTTGTTTCCTGTATGGTATGCTTGAGGCGCAAATCTAAATTCAATCAGATGTGACCCTCCAGTAATTTCCAGTGCTCTTAAAATGTAATTGGCCCTTAGAATTTCTACAGGTTTGCCATCTATGGTAGCTTTCCAACCTTTAGGATAATAGATCTCAGAAAACACAGCCAGGGCATTTTCCGGATTTTGGAAGCGATATTTTAGATAATTCGGGCTATATTCTTCCAAAGATATTTCACC
>QIEB01000615.1 GCA_003229495.1 Flammeovirgaceae bacterium | reverse complement strand
CCAAAATCATGCTTTAACGAATCTTCTAAAATTTCCAATTTATCTGCAACCAGCTCCCTGGTTATATTCTCAGCTACCTCCTTCAGTGGAATGTGTCCTGTTACTACACCAATTCTAAGATTTTCACTGATCATAAGCATCAATCCTTTCTTAGCGCCACAGCGTTGCATCAGATACTCTGTATGACCTGGAAAATCAAAGGATTCCTGCTGGATTGACTTTTTATTGATAGGCCCTGTAACTAATCCGTCCAGTTTCTGGGCAATTAAATCGGTGGTGGCCATTTCCAGACTGCGCAGAGCGTACAACCCTGCTTCTTGGGAGGGAGCCCCAGGTTTAATGGTGACATTTTCATCCCAACAATTCAGAATATTCACGTTCTGGATTTTTGCCTGATTTAGCTCCCGAATCTGATGGTAATTGAAACTGTCTGCACCCAGAATCTTGCGGTAATATGATATGATTTTGCCGTTACCGTAAACCACCGGGGTCAGTAGTTTCAGTAACCTTGAATCTGAGAAAGTCTTAATGATCACCTCAGGTCCTATCCCATTCATATCTCCCAGAGAGACCCCTATTACAGGCAATTTATGGTCCATAATTGCTAAAATAATCTCACTTGCCCTTGAGGCTGAATATCGTAGATTTACCGCACAAGTTAAGATTATTTTTATCAACATTGAGGAATGATCCGGCCAAAAAAGTATTTGGGGCAACATTTTCTGAAGGACCAGGCTGTGGCCCGGGAAATAGCCGATGCACTTACCGGATTTGGCGAATACTTACAGGTTTTGGAGATAGGACCGGGAACTGGTGTATTAACCAGGCACCTCTTACAAAAGCCGGAATGGAACATCTGGATGATTGATGTAGATACTGAATCGACCCAATACCTGAAAGAGCAATTCCCCAATGGATCTGAACGAATAATTCTGGGAGATTTCTTGAATTGGGATGCAGGTGCCATAGTACCATCACCATTCGCAGTGATCGGTAATTTCCCTTATAATATATCTTCACAAATATTTTTTAGAATACTCGAGTTGAGACAGTCAGTTCCCGAGGTGGTTTGCATGTTACAAAAGGAAGTGGCCCAGCGATTGGTTTCGCCTCCGGGTAATAAGGTCTACGGAATATTGAGCGTATTTCTCCAAGCTTACTATCAACTGGAGTATTTATTCGAGGTCCCACCTCAATGCTTTTATCCCAGACCAAAGGTTTATTCTGCAGTAATAAGGTTGCAGACGCTGGCAAAGCCTCAATTAGATTGCAATGAACGGATTTTTAGAACCCTGGTTAAACGCGGGTTTCAAAATAGGAGAAAAACTTTGCGCAACGCATTAAAAGCATTTAATTTGCCGCAAGAAATCCGGACCCTAAAGCTTTTGGATCAAAGAGCTGAGCAATTGACCGTTGATGACTACGTTACCCTAACTAAAACGATCACACCATTTTGGAATCCGTAAACCAGTTCGAGTTATCCAAAGAGTTTTTGGAGCGTTTCGGTGAGGCCATTGAAACTCAGGATACATCATTCATTCAAGAAAGTCTTAATGGGATCAATCCCGCGGACATCACTGCACTATTACATGAATTTACCAGTTCCCAAAGTAAATATGTGCTGGATTTATTGAAACTGGAAACCGTTGCGGAAATAATCAATGGTTTGGATACCGATGTCCGAAGTAAGTTCTTACATAATTTCAGTCCTTTGGAAATATCCAAATTCATCAATGAGTTGGATAGTGATGATGGCGCTGATATCATTAATGAATTGCCAATCAAGATACGCGAAGAGATAATAGAAGGGGTTGAAAACGAAGAAAAAGCTACTAACGTACTGGAATTACTTCGTTACGATGAGGATTGCGCAGGTGGTCTCATGGCTAAGGAGCTTATCAAAGCCAATGTTAATTGGAGTATTGGAAAGACCATTGAGGAGATACGCAGTCAGGCTGAGAATGTCCAGAAAGTATACGCTGTATATGTGGTGGATGATCTGGACAGATTGGTTGGCAGGGTGTCACTAAAAAAAATTGTGCTGGCGGAAGATCATATGAGAGTGTCATCCATATATGATAGCGAGGTTATCTCTGTAGAAACCTACAAGGAAGAGGAAGAAGTTGCCAGCATTATGAGAAAGTATGATCTGGAGGCGCTGCCTGTAGTTAACCGTCAAGGTAGATTGGTTGGCCGGATTACCATCGATGATATAGTTGATGTGATTACTGAGCTGGCAGAACAAGAGCGTCAGCTGATGGCAGGGATTTCAGAAGACGTTGAAGAAGACGATAGTGTATGGGTGCTCACCCGTGCCAGATTACCCTGGTTGGTTATTGGAATGCTGGGTGGCTTACTGGGCGCCCTGTTTATGGAAACTTTCAAACAGAATATTACCCTGACCCTGACATTTTTCATTCCCTTAATTATGGCAACGGGGGGAAATGTGGGTATTCAGTCATCATCATTGGTGGTACAAGGGTTAGCTAATAAATCAGTATTTACCAAGAATACCTATATGCGATTGTGGAAGGTGTTTTGGGTAGCCATACTCAACGGTCTGTTACTGGCTGCATTGGTATTTTTTGGTGTTCAGTTGCTTATGGGAAGCGGACTGAAGCTAGCGTTTATTGTGGCCCTGTCGCTTTTATGTGTGGTTCTGTTGTCTTCGTTTATGGGTACAGCCACACCGCTGCTGCTGGATAAGGTTGGAATCAATCCCGCCTTGGCTTCAGGACCATTTATTACTACCGCCAATGACCTTTTGGGGCTGGCTGTGTATTTTGGGGTTGCTCATATACTGTATTCTTTGTGATCTCGGAGGTGTAAATGTCAGCTATCATCATAATCGATCAAATGCACCCCAGTATCGTTTCGCAATTGGAAGCGTTGGGATACCATATTGACTACCGACCTGAGATTAATAGAGAACAACTAGAAAGAAGTATTGGTAACTATCAAGGCCTTATTGTTCGCAGCAAGACCGTAATTGACCGGGCCCTGCTAGAGGAAACCACGGAGCTTCAGTTTGTGGCAAGAGCAGGCGCGGGTGTCGACAATTTGGAGGAAGATGCTATCCGGCAACGGGGCATACATATTATTAATGCACCAGAGGGCAACCGTGATACTTTGGCAGAGCACATGGTCGGAATGTTGTTATGCTTGCTGCATGGTATTTTTGAAGCAAGTAATTCCGTGCGAATGGGACATTGGGACCGGGAAGGCTTCAGAGGCACAGAGCTTTCAGGAAAAACTGTAGGAATCATTGGCTGTGGTAATATGGGCAATGCATTTGCCCAGCGACTGAGCAGTTTTGGCTGTAAGGTGTTGGGGTATGACAAATATCTGCCTGAAGTAGTTTCCACCATTTATGAGCGTGTACCAGTCAATGAACTGTATGATAAGTGCGATATTGTTAGTTTACATGTACCATTGACAGCTGAAACCAGGGGATTTTATAATTATTCTTTTTTCCAACAGTTTAAAATGCCCATAATTCTGTTAAATAGCGCCCGTGGCGAGATCTTACCCCTGAAAGACCTGGTGCAACTGATAAAAGATGATATAATCATGGCGGTGGGTCTTGATGTTTATGAAAAAGAGCCGTTCAATCAACTATCTCATAATCAGAGTGATACATATAATTATCTAATTTCATCTCCTTCTGTGCTTTTATCTCCCCACGTTGCCGGATGGAGCAATGAATCCTATATGCGAATCAACCAAGTATTAGTAGGCAAGATCAAGCATCTAAAATCTGCCGGATTAATAGATTAATCTATCTTTTGTTGGTTTTATAGCCTGTAAGGTTTCCAACTATAATGATTGGGTAAATTATAATGCGTACCTCTATCTTTATATCCTGATTTTTAGAACCTAAGTTAATTACAAGTTGATTAAGAATTTTACCAGGTTAACCCAGTACATCCTGGAAAAACCCTTACTTACCTCTTTCCTGGTGTTGTTTGGACTTTCTCTGGTGGTCGTTACTTTTAGCCTCCCTTACTACCTCAATCGTTTTGATTTTTTCTTCCCCCAAATCTTGGTTGAAGCTCATGGGATGTTATTTGATGTGGCAGTTATTGGTATTTTAATATTTTGGCTCAATAAAATAGGGGAAGAACGCCGGCGGATTAAGACCTATCTGGATGAGATTGACGATTTCCGGTTGTGGGAATCTGATGAAGCGGCCTTCCGTACTGTCGGAAATATAAAACGGTTGAATCAGAACAAGATTTATAACATAAATTTGGTTAACTGTTACCTGGCTAAAACGAATTTAAGTCATGTCAACCTTTCAAGTGCCAACTTGAACAGCAGTAATCTGAGTAGTGCAAACCTGGTGGGCTGTAATTTGGAGAATGCAAGGTTGAACCAAACCAATCTGGAAAACGCACAACTCAACCAGGTAAACCTCAGTCATTCATTTGCCAGTGGTGCCAATTTCAAAGACGCCGTCCTGATCAAGGCAAATTTTGAAAATGCTTTTTTAATTAAGACAGATTTTACCAATGCTTTTTTGATGGAAGCTAAGCTCAATGGCTGTCATGTAACTGGCGCCAACTTCGATAACGCCAACTTATACAAGGCTGACTTTAGGGGGATCCGGGGGCTTGATCTTGAAAATTTGTCAAAGGTAAAGACTTTGTTTTTAGCTAAATTTGATGATGAGATAATGGACCAACTGGCGCTTCTTTACCCTGAGATATTGGGTAAGGAGGCCCTGAACTTCAATTAAGATCGTACCTCACCAGGTCAAACCTCAAGCTTTGACTCCCAAAGACTGTTTTAGCAGGAAAAATCTACTTGTCAGGTAGATTTTTTAGTTGCATTTTTATTGACATTTTATAGTATATTTAATAAATCATTAACGGATATAAAGTAGTCTGGCGGTTTCTTAAAGAAGCCGTATTTTATTATAGCTTAATCTTATAAGTAGATGTCCGAAATTTCATACTACACAGAAAAAGGTTTGAATAAGCTCAAGGATGAGTTAAATGAGCTTAAAACTAAAGGAAGATCAGATATCGCCAAGCAGATTGCCGAGGCCAGGGATAAAGGAGATCTCAGTGAAAACGCTGAGTACGATGCGGCAAAGAATGCCCAGGGACATTTGGAATTGAAAATTGCTAAACTGGGAACAATTGTCGGTAACGCCCGGGTGATTGACAAATCTAAGATAGATACTTCTCAGGTGTCAATATTATCAAAGGTGAAGATAAAGAACACTAAAAATGGGATGGAATTGACTTATACCATAGTGTCAGAGGAAGAGGCAGACCTGAAAGCACAAAAAATATCCGTGAAGTCTCCCATAGGACAGGGCCTGTTGGGGAAAAAGGTAGGGGAAAAAGCTGCGGTAACAGCGCCAGGTGGAAAAATGGAATTCAAGATCCTTGAAATAGGAATGTAATGTCCAGTATTTTTACCCGGATCATAAACAGAGAGATTCCTGGCCATATCGTGGCTGAGGATGAAAATCACATAGCATTTTTGGACATAAACCCCCTGGTTTCTGGCCACACCCTGGTAGTACCCAAGTTAGAAATTGACTATCTTTTTGATTTAGAAGAAAACGCATACATTGAACTGCAACAATTCTCCAGGCAAGTGGCCAAGGGTTTGAAAAAGGCAATTCCCTGCCAGCGCATTGGAGTGGCAGTTATAGGTTTGGAGGTACCGCATTGTCATATCCATCTTATTCCCATGAATAGCATGGATGATATTAATTTTAGCCGCCCCAAAATGAATCCGCAGCCTGAAGAATTGGCGTCCGTAGCAGAGAGCATCCGAAATGAAATGGATGCTTAAATAAACGCCGAACATCGAATAAGTAATGTCCAAGTTCTGAGTGCCTTCTGCAGTTAACTTGGGCGTTTCTTTCCAGTTATTTAATACGATCCGGATTTTCCTTCAAAAATGTTTTCCAATTCTTGGTTGACCCCTGAGGCCTTTCATTTTGAAAATGGTGACACACAGCCACTGCAAGCGCGTCAGTGGCATCCAGTAGTTTGTCAGCTACGTTAAAGGACAGCAGTGTGGACAGCATATAAGCCACTTGTTCTTTGGACGCGTTGCCGTTGCCAGTAACTGACATCTTTACTTTTTTGGGTGCATACTCCACAATAGGGATTTCCTTGCTAAGCGCCGCTGCCATGGCTACACCCTGGGCCCGCCCAAGTTTCAGCATTGATTGGATATTCTTTCCATAGAACGGGGCCTCCAGGGCAACTTCATCAGGTGAGTAGTCGGAAATGAGGCCCAATACCCTCTCAAATATTTTCTTAAGTTTGATTTCGTGATTGTTATATTTGTTTAAGTGAATGACTCCGTACTGAAGAAGCTTCAATTGTCTGCCATTGACCATTATTACCCCATAGCCCATTACGCTGGTACCGGGATTCACTTTTTGCCCTTTTGACATCCATGCAAGATAGCTATATTAGTCGTTCAAAAAAAGCACCCATGCCCACCGGAAAGATCAATCCCGGGAGTCCGAAAAGGTAAACTCAGATGGAAATAGTATTTACGGTATTGTGGATAATATATGTGGTATTAATTGCCCTGTCCAGAAGCGTCTGGCACAGAATTCCATTAAATCCTGAAATCGGAATCAGCACCAGTCTACCCGGGGTGACAGTGGTGATACCTGTTCGTAATGAAGAAAAAAATATCCAAGCATTGGTTGACTCCCTGGTGGCACTGCAATATCCGAATGATAAATTAGAGATTATAATAGTAAATGATGCTTCACAGGACCGTACCAGTGAATTGATCCAGGACAATACCAGCGGTAAAAGCAATTTTAGATGGTTTACTTTAGACGAGCCCCTGAATTTTCAGGGATCATACAAAAAAAGGGCCCTGACAGCCGCTATTGAGTCCGCGGGATTTCCCATAATTGTGACCACTGATGCTGATTGTCAATTCCATCCTGAGTGGTTAATTTCTCTAATAGGTACCATGCAGTCAAATAACCTGGTGATGGCTTGCGGTCCGGTGGCATATCATCAACATGGATGCTTGTCTCCAATATTGGACATTGAGTTGGCCAGTCTGGTGGCGGTAGGAGCAGTTTCTCTAAGCAGGGGATTTCCAAATATGTGCAATGGGGCTAATCTCGCTTTTTCCAAAGAAGCATTTAAGCAGGTAGACGGTTATCGGGGATATGAACAAATAGTGTCGGGAGATGATGAATTTTTGCTGTACAAAATGTTTTGCCAGTATCCCCGCCGGGTTGGCTTTGTTAAGCATAGTCATTCAATTGTTCGAACCAGCCCTCCTGATTCCTGGAAAGAATTTGTTAATCAGAGAAAAAGGTGGAGTGG
>QIEB01000217.1 GCA_003229495.1 Flammeovirgaceae bacterium | reverse complement strand
TTAAAAGCCACTGTTGAACCCTATTTATGGACCAAAATATTACTGGTTTTGGTTGCTATACCGGTGGGAATCATAGGATTGAAAAGACACAAGAAATCTTTGGCTATTTTATCAGTAATTCTGATCATCTATGTTTATGGCATTGGGGAAACCCAGAGTTACAAATTTAAAGGGGACCCGATTGTGACCACCACTGAAAATGCTGGTCAGGAGATATACCAAAAATTATGTGTTGAGTGTCACGGGAATGATGGGAGAAAGGGTCTTTTTAAGGCCCCTGACCTCACTGCTAGTATTTTGGACGCGGCAGAAATGCAGGAACGGATATTGCAAGGGAAGGGAATTATGAGAGGCTATAAAAATGAGCTTAATAACAAGCAAGCGGACGCAGTGATCGAATATATAACCACACTTCCCTAAACATTGAAAAAAACCATTCAAACAGCCGCCAAAAAGGAATCTGCAGTATTGGTTGCACTTGTCAATAAGCAGCAGACCAAACTACAGGTACGAGAATATTTGGATGAATTGGAGTTTTTAGCGGCCACTTTAGGAGTAGATGTCAAGCACAGTTTTACCCAAAAACTAGAAAAGCCCGACCTACGTACATTTGTGGGAAAAGGCAAACTCGAAGAGATAAAAGCTCTGGTGGTTTCAGAGGAAATCGATAAGGTCATTTTTGATGATGATCTTTCTCCTTCGCAATTACGCAATCTTGAAAAGATCTTAAAGTGTAAGATCTACGACCGTAGCCTTTTGATTCTTGACATTTTCCTTAAAAGGGCACAGACTTCCAGGGCAAAAACCCAGGTGGAATTGGCCAGATACCAGTACCTGTTGCCCCGGCTGACCCGCATGTGGACACACCTGGAAAGACAGCGAGGGGGAATCGGAACCCGAGGCGGGGCTGGTGAAAAGGAGATTGAGACTGACCGTAGAATTATCCGTAGTCAGATTAATGTATTGCGAAAGAAGTTGGATAAAATTGAAAAACAGCAGGTAACCCAAAGAAAATCCAGACAGAACAGGGTAAGGGTAGCATTGGTGGGGTATACCAACGTGGGTAAGAGTACACTGATGAGAGTTCTAACCAAAGCTAATGTATTAGTAGAAGACAAATTATTCGCTACCGTGGATTCCACAGTGCGTAAAATGGTGGTTCATTCGGTACCGTTTCTAATATCTGACACAGTAGGGTTCATCCGCAAACTTCCTCATCATCTGATTGAGTCATTCAAATCTACCTTGGATGAAATACGGGAGTCGGATATTCTGTTACATGTAATAGATATCAGTCATCCATCATTTGAGGAACAAACTGAGATCGTAAATAAAACTTTATTGGAGATCTGTGGAGAGGATAAGGCTACGGTGCTGGTTTATAATAAGATAGACCGAATCAATGGCCAATTCCAGGAGCGATATGAGTTGGAACCGCCCGTCAGCCTGGACCAATTGAAGGCCACTTTTATGAATAGTGAGTCAGATACCGTATTTGTTTCAGCCCGGGCCAAACAGAATATTGAAGAACTGAGAGAGGTTATTTATGATAAGGTAGCCAAGAAACACTTCAGCATTTATCCGAATTATCTTAATTAAAAGGACTGAAGGATTGTGTGATAGATTGTTAAGATTGAATACTAGAACATTCAGTCCTTCAATCCCTCAGTCCTTCAATCATTAAAATGGACAGCACAGGTCACACGCTAAATCGAGCCATAACTTTTCATTAATAGCCCAGATTTCTTAATTTCGCACTCCTTAAGATCTGAGATCTAAGATTTGAGATCTAAGATCTTCCGGCCCCGTAGTTCAATGGATAGAATAGAAGTTTCCTAAACTTTAGATGCAAGTTCGATTCTTGCCGGGGCTACATATAACCCTCTTTACATTGAGTATTGAGGGTTTTCCACCCAGTAAAGGAGCCATATACTTACATAGTAGTCCCATAGCACTAGGTTAAAAAACAGACTAGCTTGAACGGCAGCTTTCGGCCCGAAAGCAGTCGTTGGTATTCACCACAAACTCTGGGGAAGGCTACAACCCGATCAATAGAATGCCGAATCTGACAAAGTAGAATTAACTACGACTCTCTTTTAAGTAACCTCTTTTTTATTCCTCCAGCCATACCGGAGGAGTAAACGCACCATTCTTAGCTATGTCCCAAACTTCAAGCCTTATCCATTTACGACCTCTCAAATCCATCTTTTGTATCCATTCCCCTGCATCAAAAGATTTTGTTTCTAGTAGGTCAATTCTTTCCCTGTGGACATCTTTACCATCTCCGGATATGACCTCTACAAAATTCAATGGAAACGTCCATTCAAGGTTGAACTTTACATCTGCTTTTTTCTTAACTTTATAAGTGTCTCCACTCAATATTCCATCCACCGAGAATTCATTGATCAACACCTCACCAGTTGTGGTGAAATAGCTCCCTCTGCTTAAAGCATCCAATACTGGCTGCCAACCATCTGAAAAATCCGGGATTTCGTTCAGTCGCAAATAGTTGACATTCATGTGGGCATATTGCTCATGATCGGGGTTAACACGAAATACATCCACTTCTCCTAATATATATTTCTTTTTGCCCCAGTTGGCCATGTCGTCTTCCAAATTAAGTACACGCTCACCAAGCCTATCTCTGGACAAGTCGGCTGGCATATTCTTCCAGGCCCCTCCTAAAAATCGATCTGACAAGTAAAATTCGGTCTGATTGTAGTTGTCAGGAAAGCCTGTAGAACTTTTAATTCTTGGATGAGCCGTCCACATCAATCCACCTTCTTCCTTGAAAAGGTCCAATGTTTCTTCCTGGTTGCCTATGTGGTACACCTTGCCATAACCTTCGTTTTCTTCAACAAATGGTTTTTCTTCTTTATCGTTAAGCACCCAATAGACTGGTTTTGGAAAGAAACTGATCCAGTGCCCTCCAAGATGAACATTTGGTTCTTCACCAGGCAATAGCAGCAGCGATCTATCAGAAAGTCTTTTGCACTCATTGTGCATCAATTTCAACAATGGCAATCGGTCTTTAGCGACCAGTCTCGGGGTTTCACCCAAATGAAACTCCGCCAGATGGACTATATCTACTTTCATATCTTTGAACACCTTCACAAAACCAGGCTCCTTCAAATCTTCCGGTATAACCACATCATCCGGATTCCAATTATCCGGATCAGGCTGTCGTCCTACAAGGTCTTTGGTATGCTCTATATGATAGTGACTCGAAAATGTGGTCTGGTCTGGTAATTTTTTATATTGATCGTTCCTGGTGTATCGTTTTACCTGTTCCAGAGTTTTCTCCCCCTTTTCAGTTGATAATAAAACAAAAAAACCAAGTCTCTGCTGTGTACCTGGAGGTGCATTGAACCATGGAACATAGCGCTGATCACCATCTAATGGAAGTCTTATCCCCAATCCAAACTCCTTTAATCTATATCTGTAGTTTTCACCATACCAATTGAAATTATAGTTTTCTGAAAAATCCAACGGATAGAAATATTGATGTGGTGCTGGAAAAACGGCCAGGCTACCATTCTCACTTTCAGCAAGAATGGTTCGATGACGCACTTTTATTGATTCAGCAAGCGGAACAGTCATACCTGCTCTTCGGAATTTGCCTTCTATATCCAGCCAGGCTATGTTCTTCCAATCAGGTGAAGAAGATACCAAGCCAGCATCATATACGATCGCCCGGGCATCCAAATCGGATTGAATAACGCCCTCAATATGAATTAAAGGACTGCCTTCATATAAAGTAAAAACCAGTGATCCGGAAAATGGCCCAGCATAAAGCGAATCAATCTGAATACTACACCTGTTGCCCTGACTACTGATTTTTACGTTCTTGACTAAAATTTCTGCAGTGTAGCTGTCATGAGGTTTGCGATTAACACGATCGAAAAATATGATCCAACCATTTGGTTTTTTCAAGTCTCGCTCCCCTACCGTCACCACAAAAGCCGGTTCAACATTTTGAGTGATTGTAACAGGTAGGTCAGTGCCGTTGGAAAGGGCAACTTTACTTATCAATGGTTTACTGTCATCAAAATTAAAAAGGATACTTCCTAATTGGTTTTCACCCGTCTTCCAAGTGGCTTTCAGACCATTCCCCGATTGGTCTATGACTGTTCCACAATTAGAATTGTAAGCAGATTGATCTATGGTTACCTGGTTCTGAGCAAAACTTAAAATGGAGCTTATGAGTGCAACAAATACAATAAACAATTGTTTGTAAAATTTCATCATTATTGTTATGTAATACTTTTTAAAAAGTAAGTGATTTTCTAGAAAAGTCCTTCATTTTCGAATAAAAATTTCCCTACAACCATACCTGATTTGGTGGATAGCAAAGCAATATTTTTGATTCCGCCCTTGATTCGAAAGTGAGATCTGCACGTTGGCGGTATTCCTCAGCATTGCCGCTTTGAATTTTTTGCTGAGACGCTCCATGTGCATACAAGCTTTACTGGACCGCTTAAGGTTTTCGATGTAAGTAATAATCTTAATGGAAGGAGTGTTACCATTGATGTATTCAAAGATAAAATTAATCCAGAGGACGTTGTTTTGATTTATACGAATTATGATTTCAAACTTTATAATTCAAGTGAATCGATCCCTGAGTTCATCACATTGACATATGAGGCAGCAGAGTATTTGGCGAGTATACCAGTTAATGCATTTGGAACAGATGCATTTTCGGTAGACACTTCGGATGACAATGATCCGATTAATTCAGAATCTTCAGCGGTCCGGGCAGCTCCGGTTCACCACGCATTCTTATCAAATTACATCCCAGTCTACGAACAACTTTTCAATGTCAACAAACTTCTAGATAAACAGAATATGTATTTTATTGGAGTCCCGTTGAACATAAAAGACGGAGATGGTATGATTGTACGGCCGGTTGTATTACTATTTTGAATAATATTTTGATTATTGTTTACTAATACGGAAGCACTTTCCTTTTCGTCGATAGTATGAACGACCGCTGTTGGCCGATAGCAGACGGTCGGCTATTAACATTTAAACCAATGACATATATTCATGGATCACTTGAAAACACGGCGTATCACGAAGCTGGACATTACGTATTTGAAGTCTATTACAATTCAAAAGATATTTTGGATACTCAGCCTTATTCGATTACAATTAAACCGAATGAAGATTATTTAGGTCAAGTTGCAAGTGAAGGAGACGGTTTGGAAACTGGAATAGTAAATTCTGATCAAATGGTAAAGGCGGTAATTATTAAAAGTCTAGCTGGTTACGCCTGTGAGAAAATCATTGATCCGAATAGATCCGATGAACCCCTAGGTGCGGAAGAAGATTTTGATTATTCAAAAAGGCTGTTGAAAAGGTGGAATCCTGTAAATAAAACATTAGATAATCTTATTACTGAAGCTATCTCATTGGCTGGAAAGTTGTGGCCTGGGATTGACTTAATTGCAAATGAACTCTTAGTTAAAAAGACGATTTCAGGGCTTGAGTTGGAAATTTTAGAATTGAAAGTTCAAGCAATCCTTGGACTTATAGATAAGAAGGAAGCATCCAAAATCATTAAAGGATTAGAGCAATTTCGTTAGCAGCCTCAAATTCTGACCTTTTTGCCCACTTAGCATCTTTTTATGAAACTTGTATGATTCGACACTGCTATCGTAATGATCTAATTATCTTTTGGATAAATGTAATGCAGGAATTATCAAATCCTCAATTTTTTGTGGCCCCCGGTCGAAAAGCAGCGGTTCAGCCAGGCACTTTTTCTGCAACTTTTTAATTGTTACTTTAACCAATTCTTAGATCTTAGACACTTTTGAAGTGCTATATCAGCTTCATTTGCTATTGAAGTATTAAACGGTGTATTAACAACTGAAACGCTTAGAACGCTTTATTTTTATTCAAATATCAACTTACAAACCCAGTAGATTCCAGGCTTCTAGATATTTATATTCGCTATCCATGAAACCCCGAATATTTGAGTCCTTTCTTGCGCTTCCATCCTTCTTTTTGCCTTTAAGCCAATCTGAATGACCCTTTGAAATATCTTTAGCAACAATCTCACTAGGAACAATATGAAAAGCTGGGCGAGTACCAAGACCTTTTATCGCCACAAATACATAAAAATGATTTTTAGAATAGAACTCTTCGGACTTGATAGTTAGTCTCCATTTGTTACCACCATCACTGTTGGTTTTTACCTGAATACTTATGGTCTTTTTGGCTTCGGAATCGCTTGCGATAATATCAATTCCTCGACTATTTCGAAGCGTAATAGATGCAATGTAACCTCTAAGGCTAAGTTCACCAGTCACTAGATACTCTCCTGCAACACCTACTAATTGTGATTCAAGTTTTTTGGTCATAATAACAGCAATAACTTATGCAACTAAAATAAATTAAATAGTTAATACAGGTGAAAAGTATCAGACTTTTACAGTTACCTGACTGGCCGCTTTCGACCGAGGCTGTGTAAAAACGCCATACAAAGCTTGAAGACAGGCGACATTGACGTGGTGATCCAATGTTGCGTATCACGCAATTG
>QIEB01000151.1 GCA_003229495.1 Flammeovirgaceae bacterium | reverse complement strand
GGGACAAATTTTTTTTACGAGAAAGATGAAGTATTGTATACTCCTTCTGTCGGGCACATATTGCCTGGGATTACCAGAGCTACCGTGATCAGCTATGCCAGGGAAATGGGTTATAAGGTGGTGGAAAAGAAATTCACTGCGGAGGAGCTTATTGATGCAGACACTGCATTTTTCACAGGCACGGCAGCTGAAATTGCCGGAATAAAATCAATCGGCGGACATGACTTCTCCATGGACTGGGAAGATACAGTGGCCTATAGCCTGTTTCTAATGTATCGACAAAGAGTTGTAAACAACGAATATAGAGATTTCACACTGGTATAATTAAAAGACATTTGGAGCGAGAAATTAATAAATACAGTAAACGACTAACGCAGGACAGTACCCAGCCGGCGGCTCAAGCCATGCTACACGCTATTGGCCTAAAAACCGAGGACCTGGCAAAAGCTCAGATTGGGATTGCCAGTACCGGTTATGAAGGCAACCCGTGTAATATGCACCTTAATGCCCTGGCCCAAAAGGTCAAACAGGGTGTCCTTGAAAAGGACCTGATCGGTTTGGTTTTCAATACCATTGGGGTAAGCGATGGCATGTCTATGGGAACTCCGGGTATGCGCTATTCACTACCTTCCAGAGATGTAATAGCTGATTCAATTGAAACCGTAGTAAATGCGCAGAGCTATGATGGGTTGATTGCTGTAGTAGGATGTGACAAGAATATGCCAGGTGCCATGATGGCCATTGGCCGGCTTAACCGGCCCGCAATAATAGTGTACGGTGGTACTATTGCTTCTGGAAGATACAAAGATCGGAAATTGGATGTGGTATCAGCATTTGAGGCCCTGGGTGAACGATACGCGGGGAAAATTTCTGAAGCTGAATTGAAAGGTGTGATCCTGAATGCCTGTCCGGGTGCGGGTGCTTGCGGAGGTATGTATACTGCAAATACCATGGCTTCTGCCTTGGAAGCAATGGGGATGAGCCTTCCTTATGGAGCTTCCAATCCTGCAGTTAGTCCTGAAAAGAAACGTGAATGTGAAGAAGCTGGCAGAAGCATTCATTATCTGCTGCAACACAACATTAAACCCAGAGACATTGTTACAAAAACTGCCCTGGAAAACGCGCTCACAGTAGTAATGGCCCTTGGTGGTTCAACCAATGCCGTGCTTCACCTGCTGGCAATTGCCAGATCACTTGAGTTGGAAATTACATTGGAAGACTTTCAGCAAATAAGCGATCGGACCCCCTATCTGGCAGACCTTAAGCCCAGTGGCAAGTATTTAATGGAAGATCTGCATATAGTGGGCGGAATACCGGGAGTTATGAAGATGCTATTGAAGGAAGGTCTTCTGAAGGGCGATTGCCTTACTGTAACTGGAAAAACGCTTGCAGAAAATATATCGGAGCTGCCGGATTTGGAAAAAGGCCAGACGGTGATTCACCCGGTAGATGCTCCCATTAAAAGTTCCGGCCATTTACAAATTCTATATGGAAATCTGGCAAAAGAAGGTTCTGTGGCTAAAATAACCGGGAAGGAAGGAGAGCAGTTTACCGGCAAAGCCAGGGTATTTAACAGTGAATTTGATGCCAATCAGGGAATAAGGGATGGCTTGGTGCAGCCAGGTGAGGTGGTAGTGATTCGATACGAAGGACCCAAAGGTGGGCCTGGAATGCCTGAGATGTTGAAGCCAACGGCTGCTATCATTGGGGCTGGCCTGGGACAAAGTGTGGCCTTAATAACCGATGGCCGGTTCAGTGGCGGCACTCATGGTTTTGTGGTAGGGCACATAACTCCTGAGGCTCAGGATGGCGGCCTGATTGCTTTACTACAGGATGGAGATCTCATTACCATCGATGCCATTAATAACAAATTAGAGGCTCAACTTTCTCCTGAGGTAATAGCACACCGCAGGACAGGTTGGAAGGCCCCGGCCCTGAAGGCAGCACGGGGAGTACTTTACAAATATGCAAAAGCGGTCTCATCAGCATCACAAGGATGTATTACGGATAACTAGATCATGGAAACATTAGTAAACGAAAAACAAATCACCACAGCAAAGAAAACCATGTCCGGCGCAGAAGCCGTTATATGCTCGTTATTAGCTGAAGGTGTTGAAACAATATTTGGCTACCCCGGGGGAGCCATTATGCCTATTTATGACGCCCTGTACGACTATATGGATCAGGTGAATCATATATTGGTCCGTCATGAGCAGGGAGCTATGCATGCTGCCCAGGGTTTTGCCAGGGTACGAAAAGAGGTAGGGGTAGTATTTGCTACTTCCGGGCCTGGAGCTACCAACCTTATTACAGGAATTGCAGATGCCCATACTGACAGTACTCCCATTGTTTGCATTACCGGACAGGTTCCATCCAGTCTTTTGGGAACTGACGCCTTTCAGGAAACTGATGTAATAGGAATTTCCATGCCGGTGACCAAATGGAATCATCAGATTACAGATGCCAGAGAGATCCCTGAAATTATCGCCAAGGCATTTTATATTGCCAAATCAGGACGCCCCGGGCCAGTGGTAATTGATATTACTAAGGATGCTCAATTCGCCTCCATGGAGTTTGAGTATCAAAAATGTTCCAAAATAAGGACCTACCACCCGGTTCCAAAAATAAAGGAGGAGCAATTACAGCAGGCGGCCTCATTGATAAATAAATCAGAGCGTCCGTTTTTATTGGTAGGACAAGGTATTCTGATTTCAGAAGCGCAGGATATATTGCGCAGTTTTATTGAAAAAGCCAATATCCCCGCTGCCTGGACCATACTGGGCCTGTCTGCCTTAGAAAACAGCCATCCATTAAATGTTGGGATGCTGGGTATGCACGGGAATTATGCACCCAACCTGTTGACTAACGAATGTGATGTATTGATTGCTGTGGGCATGCGTTTTGATGACCGGGTAACCGGAGACTTGACGAAGTATGCCCGTCAGGCAAAAGTAATTCACATTGATATCGATCCTTCTGAGATAGACAAGAATGTAAAAGCGGATGTACCTTTAATTGGAGACGCCAAGCAGGTTCTGGAAGCTCTATTGCCACTGGTATCCAAGAAACGCCATGGGCCATGGCTGAAGCGGTTCAAGGACCTTCATAAGATTGAAGTAGAAAAGGTGATTACACCGGCCCTGTATCCTCAGACACCGGGAATTCTCATGGGAGAAGTGATCAGGCATATTTCTGAGGCTACCAAAGGGGAGGCCATAATTGTTACAGACGTAGGCCAACACCAAATGGTGACTTCCCGCTACTATAATTTCAAGCACCCGCATAGCAACGTAACCAGCGGAGGACTGGGAACCATGGGGTTTGCCCTGCCCGCGGCCATGGGGGCAAAAGTAGGAATGCCCGAACGGCCTGTGGTGGCTATTATCGGAGACGGTGGTTTTCAGATGACTTTACAGGAACTGGGAACAATTTTCCAGTATGAGATCCCGGTCAAGATTGTCATATTAAATAACGGTTTTCTGGGAATGGTGAGGCAATGGCAGCAGATGTTCTTTGAAAGAAGATATTCATTCACTGAGATGAAGAACCCGGATTTTATTGCTATTGCTGGAGGGTTTTCTATCCAGGGCCAGAAGGTATCAGACCGGAAACACCTGGTGGCCGCAGTAAAGGAGATGCTCGGTCACCCCGCCGCTTACCTGCTGGAGGTGGTAGTTGAAAAAGAGGAAAACGTATTTCCTATGATTCCATCTGGAGCCGCCGTGGATGATATAAGAATGGAATGAGATGAACAAAACTAAAATAGAAGAAGAGGTGACAGCCGACAACCAGGAACTCAGGTCTTTTAACTTATCCATCCTGACGGAGAACAAGAGTGGATTGCTCAATGCAGTGACCATCATCTTTACTCGCCGAAAAATCAACATCGAGAGTATCAATGTGTCGGAAACTGAGGTAGAGGGAGTCAGTAGATACACTATTGTCATTAAAACTACCAGAGAGCAGGTAGATAAAGTGGTAAAAAGAATCAGAAAATTAATTGATGTTTTCTGGGCTTTCGTTTATGAAAGTGACGAAATATTTTACCAGGAAATAGCGCTTTATAAAGTCCCCACTAAAGTATTTCTTAACGGTGAAAAGGCCGAACATTTAGTCCGCAATAACGGGGCCCGTATACTGGTAATCGAAGAAGATTTTATCATAATTGAAAAGACCGGCCATCAAAATGAAACCAAAGATCTGTTGGAAAAATTAAAACCCTATGGAGTACTGGAGTTTGTCAGGTCCGGTCGGATCGCCATGTCAAAATCCATGCGCGGTACGGAATTGTTCTTACAGGAATTACACAATCACTATTAACAGGAATAAAAATTTCAAAACTAAAAATAGCATAAAAATGGCAAAGTTAAATTTTGGAGGAGTTGAAGAAGAAGTACTAACCAGGGAGGAATTTCCTTTGGCAAAATCACTGGAAATACTGAAGGATGATACCATCGCGATCCTTGGCTATGGTGTTCAGGGTCCGGGACAGGCTTTAAACTTAAGAGATAATGGTTTCAAAGTAATAATTGGCCAAAGGCACCCTTCCGTTTCATGGGACAAAGCCCTTTCAGATGGGTGGGTACCCGGCGAGAGTTTGTTTTCAATCGAAGAGGCTTGTGAGCGAGGTACCGTACTACAATATCTGCTTTCGGATGCGGGACAGATAGCACTTTGGCCCACAGTAAAAAAGCATTTAACGCCGGGTAAAACTTTGTATTTTTCACATGGTTTTGGGGTGACTTTTAACGATCAAACCGGAATTGTACCGCCTGCGGATGTTGATGTAGTATTGGTAGCTCCTAAAGGTTCAGGGACTAGTTTGAGAAGGATGTTCCTGGCAGGTAAAGGCCTTAATTCCAGTTTTGCAATACACCAGGATTATACTGGAAAAGCACGTGAACGGGTAGCTGCATTAGGTATTGGTATTGGTTCAGGGTACTTATTTGAAACAAATTTCAAAAAAGAAGTGTATAGTGACCTTACCGGTGAGCGCGGAACACTTATGGGAGCTCTTGCAGGTATTTTGGAAGCCCAATATAATGTACTTCGAAAGAACGGACACTCTCCCAGTGAAGCTTTCAATGAAACAGTGGAAGAGCTTACTGAAAGCCTGATCCTTTTGGTTGCTGAAAATGGTATGGACTGGATGTACGCAAACTGTTCTACCACTGCCCAGAGAGGTGCATTGGACTGGCGCCATAAATTCCGTGATGCAGTAGCACCCGTATTCGCTGATTTATATGCCAGGGTTGCCAGTGGAGAAGAGGCGAGAAGGTCTATTGAAACCAACAGCCAACCAGATTACCGGGAAAAACTCGAGGAGGAACTTCGCGAACTACGAGAGTCAGAAATGTGGCAGGCGGGTGCTATGGTAAGGAAACTTCGGCCTCAGAATACGGGAGCTCCGAAGCCCAGTATGGTCTAAGACAATGCAGCTAAGTAAGGAAAAGATCAAGGAGTATCTGCCGCAGGTAGAAAATATTAGAACTGCTCAGGAACGCCTGGAGGGGGTTGTAATACATACTCCGCTGATGGAAAACCTGATTCTATCTGCCCGGTATGACGCCCGGGTGTTCCTGAAGAGGGAAGATTTGCAATTAGTCAGATCGTATAAGATACGGGGGGCTTATAACAAGATGTCTGCTATGAGTTTGCAGGATATGGAGAAAGGAGTAGTCTGCGCCAGTGCGGGAAATCATGCTCAGGGTGTAGCTTATTCTTGTCAGAAATTGGGCGTAAAAGGAACCATCTTTATGCCTAATCCTACCTCCAAACAAAAGGTAAACCAGGTCAAGATGTTTGGGAAGGACCAGGTCGAAGTGGTTATCACAGGAGATACTTTTGATGATTCGAACAGAGAAGCCATAGACTATTCAGATCAGCAACAATCTGTATTTATCCACCCTTTCAATGACCCTATGGTTATTGAAGGTCAGGGGACCGTTGGACTGGAAATAATTGAAGACAGTCAAAAACCAATCGACTATTTGTTCCTGCCCATTGGGGGGGGAGGGCTGGCATCAGGGGTAGCCAGTTTATTCAAGCAGTTGAGCCCCCAAACTAAAATTGTAGGAGTGGAACCAATGGGTGCGCCGGCCATGAAACGGTCGTTAGAAGCTGGGCAGTTAGTGACCTTGGATAAAATCGATAAATTTGTGGACGGTGCTGCTGTTCACCGGGTTGGGTCATTGACCTTCCAGATCTGCCGGGAATTGCTGGATGACCTGGTACTGGTACCGGAGGGCGCTGTTTGCTCTACCATCCTCAAGCTGTATAACGAAGAGGCCATCGTGGTGGAACCTGCCGGCGCCTTGGCCATTACCGCACTGCGTTATTATCAGGAACAGATAAAAGGCAAAAACGTAGTTTGTATGGTCAGTGGCAATAACAATGATATTACCAGAACCGAAGAGATCAAGGAACGCTCGCTATTGTTTGAAGGCCTTAAGCATTATTTTATCATTCGATTTCCACAGCGGGCAGGCGCCCTAAGGGACTTCCTGGAAGAAGTATTGGGACCTGGTGATGATATTACTCATTTTGAGTACTCCAAAAAGAATAACCGTG
>QIEB01000280.1 GCA_003229495.1 Flammeovirgaceae bacterium | reverse complement strand
CCAATGAAAAGCCATCGTTTCCAAGCTGTTTCCAGCAGGGGTTTCATGGCAGCTTGATATATCTTATAAATACGGGTTTCCTCCAAAATAAATACTTCATCTTCCTTATTGCTTGCACTCGCCAGAAGTTTATAGGCCAGCCAGGGAGTGATAATTAAGGCCACCAGTAGGGAAAAAATCATGGCCATTGAGGCACCAATAGGCATGGGGCTCATATATGGGCCCATCAAACCAGAAACCGCGATCATTGGTAACACTGCAGCTATCACCGTCAAAGTAGCCAGAATGGTAGGATTTCCTACTTCATCAATGGAAACCAGGGCCGCTTTCAAAAAAGGCATTCGCTTCATTTTAAAATGGCGATGCATATTTTCAGCAATAATAATAGAGTCATCTACCACGATTCCTGTTACAAAGACCAGTGCAAAGAGCGTTATACGATTAAGTGTATAGCCAAGAATATAGTATACAAATAGTGTCAATGCAAAAGTGATGGGTACCGAAAGAAATACTACCAGGCCGCCTCTCCAACCCATGGCTAAGGCAACTACCAAAGTAACGGCAAAAATAGCCCCGGCCAGGTGTATCAGCAGCTCATTAACCTTATGAGAAGCGGTCTCTCCGTAGTTGCGGGTGATCACGACTTTTACGTCATTTGGTATAAGATCTTTTTTGTGGGCCTCTATTTTTGAAAGCACCAGACTGGCAACCTTCATGGCATCCGCTCCCTTCCTTTTAGCTATGGATATGGTCACAGCAGGATGCTCCCCAATTTGTTCCCCCAACTCCTCGGCCAGCCAGCTGCTATATCCAAAAGAGACGTAGTCCTTGGGAATTTCAGGTCCATCAGTAACTTTTGCCACCTGTTTTAAATAAATAGGTGATTTCTTGTAAACTCCCACCACCAAATTCTCTACATCTTCAACATTATTCAGAAAGTCGCCGGTTTCCACTAAGTATTGGCGGTTGTTATTTTTAATTGATCCCAGTTGGATCTGCATATTTGACTGCTGTATGCCGTTTTTTATTCCTACCGGATCAAGGCCATAGGCACCCATGAGTTCTTGATCCAGTATAACCTGCACTTCCCGGCTTCGTCCACCATAAAGATTGGTGTAACTTACATCTTCCACTTTCTCGATCTCCAAAGTGATTTCTTCTGCCAGACGACGTAATTGAAAGTCATCATAGTTCTCACTCCAAAGAGTAACTGCCAACATAGGCACATCATCGATTGAGCGGGTTTTGATCAATAACGGACTGACACCTGAGGGCATTTGGTCCATGTGCTTTTCGATCTCATTGTTAAGTTTAACTATACTGCGTTCTACATCTTCGCCCACAAAAAAACGTACCACCAGGAATGCTTTGCCAGCCATAGACTGAGAGTAGACATACTCCACCCCATTAATATTCGAGATAATATCTTCCAGAGGGTTTACAATCCTGGACTCCACCTCCAGGTTGCTGGCTCCGGGATATTCCAGAAAGATATCTGCGATAGGCACATCAATTTGAGGTTCTTCTTCTTTTGGAGTGAGGGAAGCACTATAAATCCCCACCGCCATAAATACCACAATCAACAGAGGGGTAAGTTTGGAGTCGATAAACTGCTTTGCCAGATTTCCTGCTATTCCTTTCATTGTTACCAGCTTAGTTTACTACCTGGATCTTGGCGCCATCGAATAATTTTCCTTCCACAGAGATGATGACCGATTCTCCCTGGTCCAACCCGGATAGCACTTCTATGCCCTGAGGGTAGGTTTTACCCAGACGCACCCATCGCAGCAAAGCTTCATCATTCTGATTGATCCCATACACCCCGGTAAGTTGACCTCTGTGGTAAATGGCTTCCGGAGGTACCATAATTTTTTGTTCTTTTCCCTGAAGTAATGTAACCTCTGCAAACATTCCAGGCTTAAGGCCATGGACTACTTTAAAACGAATACTTACTCTGTACTGCACCCCGGAGAATTCTGAAGAGGGCACTATTTTGTCAACCCAGCCATGGAAAGGGTCTTCGCTCAATGCAGGCACTTCAATACGCACAGCGGCTTGCTGTGTGATAACACCGATCTCGAATTCCGGGACATTGATTTTGATTTTGAGCTGGTCTGATGATTCCAGGGTTAACAAGGGACTGCCCGCTGAGGCAATATTACCTTCATTGGATATTTTTTGAGATACAAATCCATCAATAGGAGATACCAGACGAGTATAACGCAGGGATTCATTGATCTCATTGATACTTTGAGTGGCTGATTCTACCCGGGCCATACTCATATCGTAGGCAGTTTTGATGTCATCCAATTCACTTTGGGTAGCGCTTCCTTTTTCAAATAATCGCTGCATACGTTGGTAATTCTTATAGGTAATTGCCAGGTTGGATTTAGCTTCACTCTGCAAAGCCTTTGCAGATCCCAGCTGCGCCATTAACTCCCGATTACTAATTTTTACTATCAGTTCACCTTTTCTGACCGACTGACCCGCTTCCGCTATTTGCTCAATGGTACCGGCCATTTTAGCCCTGAGAGTAATCTTTTCATTCGAAACTACTCTGCCAGTAAATTGATATTGATGTAGTACTTCTATCATATCTGCCTGCTTTACGGTCACCGCCAAAGGAGCAGCCTCCGGTTTTTTCTCAGGGGCCTGTCCGCAAGAGATCATGATCAAACCCACAATCAGCACTGAGGTTATTACTTTAAGCTTCATTTGCATTTTCTTAGTCACTTTAATATTATTTCTTCTTCCAGTAATACTTCTAAGTTGAAGATTAGCTGTTGGTATTGATTTAAACTTTTAAGTTTATTTAACTTCTTTTCCATCCAGGTTGATTCTGCCTCCAGAAGATCGATGGTCTTTTCAAGGCCCTCCTGGTAGCGGTCGTTACGTATTTTGTAGGACTCCTCTGCTTGGGCTACAGCGAGTTCTGATACTTCCAGTTGTTTGTGGGCAAGCCTGATCTCATTCTGTACCTGGGTAAGTTGACGCTGTCCTGCCGACAATTTTTCCTGATAAGCCAGTTCAGCCAGGTTGCGCTGGGCGGTAGCTTTACGTATTTGCCCCATTCGATTGCCACCTCGAAACAAGTCCCACTGAAGTTTGCCCCCCACCAGGTAATTGCTGGCCCCAAATCCAAACAGCTCAGCGTCATTCCATTCATACCTGCCGAACAGGTTCAAGCTAGGCAGGTAGGCCGTTTTGGAGGACTTCATTAATTGATCGCTGGCTAGTAATTGAAAAGATAAAGCTTTCAAGTCGGAGCGGGCTTCAGGAATTTGATTAACAGCAAGTAGATCATTGGGCACATCCATAATGCGTATGGAGTCAATTGGATCAATTTGAGAATGGGAGGGAAGGTCTAAAAAGTGCGCCAGGTCACCACTGGCCCTGATGTACTCGAATTCTGCAGCCAAAAGCTGACTTTCAATCTCAGTCACCCGTAATTTCGCTTTGAGCAAGTCTGCCCGGTTTACCAGTCCCTGAGATTCCAGATCACTGGTGACCTTATAATTCAATTGAGTAGTTTCAAGAGAATATTCCAATACCTCGCGCTGCTTATTGGTAAGTTGTAATCGAAAATACAAGTTCTTCGCCTGCAAAACACTTAGGCTTTGAGACCATTCCAAATTTTCCAAACTGGCATTGAAGGCATAATTGGCGGCCTTGCGTTGCTTAATCCCATCTATATTTATTAATGGTTGCTGTACCTCAATACTTGTTGAGAAATTATTAATGCTTGAAGGATTATTAAGAGATTCCGGGATAAAATCTTGCAAGGTAATGGCCGACTGTTTCAACTTAAAGCCAAACGCGGTGAGCGGGTCGTTAGTGGATACGAAGGATTGTGAGAGTTGTACTTTTGGCAGAAAAACATCTGCGGACTGCTTGAGTTCACCCGAAGCTATATCCAGATTTTCAACGGACCTTCTTACCCCCCAATTGTTTTTCAGAGCCAATTCTATAGTTTCAGAAAGTGTCATTTCCATGGAAAGGCTCTCTTGAGCTTGGGCAGCATGAACTATTGGAATAACTATTAATATGGCCCTATATATATGTACTAATGTTCTCATATAAGTTAATTAAGAATTTCATAAATCACATTTTGACATACACTCTATCACGGTGGTAACCTCTTTCATTTTTAGGCAGTAAAAGATGTTTTTACCATTTCTACGGTTTTGGAGTATCCCCTTCAATTTCATGTTATTGAGATGATGGGACAGCAGGGACTGTTCAACCGCCAGATCTTTCCCAATATCATTGACGGACATCTCTTTTTGGGATGTAAGCAATTTGATTATCCCCAATCTTATGGGATGTCCAATGGACTTTAAGATAAAGGCTACTTTTTCCAATTTTTCGGTACTAATCTCGTTGGTGGTGGTGTTCATCATACAAATATATGATAATATGTTAATATATTCATTTATTATTACGGAATTTTTTAAATTAGTAAGTATTGCGGTATACTAATCATGCCATTTCGCCGGGGAAATTCATCCGCTTCACGTCTGTGGGGGACCTTGGGACTATTTAGTTTATGCCCCCAGTAATATAGATGTTCCACGATTACAGCAACTTGTTGCTGAGTACAACCAACTGCAGGAAGAAGTAAATCAACTTAAAGGCGCCAGTTCAGATTGTGCATTGGTAACAGAACCCGAACTTGAATGCATTGAGAACCGTTGCGCGGCGAAAAAATAATTGACAATAATACTTTCTCCGTATATATACCTAGCTTTGCGCCCTGATTAAAACGCACAAGGTATTGAACAACTTTAGCAAACTGGGACTTTCTGCACCGCTTACGGAGGCTCTGGATCAATTCGGGTTTGATGTGCCCACCGAAATACAGGAAAAGGCCATACCACATCTACTAGGCAATGACCCCATTGATTTTATTGGCCTTGCACAAACAGGAACGGGAAAAACGGCCGCTTACGGGTTACCATTAATAGACCTGGTCGAGGTAGATTTCAAGTCCCCACAGGCCCTGGTCATGACCCCGACCCGGGAACTAGGACAACAAATTGCAAAACAGTTGGTCGATTTCTCCAGGCATAACCGCAGCATCAACGTCGAAGTGGTTTATGGAGGAGCGGCTATTACCAACCAAATCAAAGCACTTAAAAAGCCTACTCAAATAGTAGTAGCCACTCCGGGTCGTCTGCTGGACCTGATTAAGAGAAAAGCCATTAATCTGTCCGCCATTAAATATTTAGTGCTGGATGAAGCCGATGAAATGCTCAACATGGGATTCAAGGAAGATATTGATTTAATTCTTGAAAGCATTCCTGAAAATCGCTCCATATGGTTGTTTTCCGCCACCATGCCTGCTGGAATACGTAGAATTGTAAAGCACTATATGGATGCACCGATAGAGGTATCCATAAACGCTACCGAAAAGATTAATAAGGATATTGTGCATCAATATGTGACTACTAAAACCTCCAATAAGATCCCTGCATTGCGTCGATTCCTGGACCTGCACTCAGAAATGCGGGGCATTATGTTTTGTCGTACCAAACGCGAAACCCAGCAAATAGCGGATGATCTGGGAAATCAGGGATATGGGGTAGAGGCTTTGCATGGGGACTTGTCCCAGGGACAACGAGACGCGGTAATGAAACGGTTTAAATCCCGTTCCATGCAACTTTTAATTGCCACTGATGTAGCGGCCAGGGGAATTGATGTTAACAACTTAACCCACGTCATCCATCATACACTTCCTGATCAACTGGAAAGTTATACGCATCGCAGTGGCAGAACTGCCAGGGCTGGTAAAAAGGGTATTTCGCTGGCATTTATCAATCCTCGTGAAGGAAGACGCATTACCGAACTTGAAAGGAAGAATAAAATTAAATTTGAACTCGTGGGAGTTCCCAGTATAGAGGAATTAACATCCAGCCGCATGTACAACTGGGCCAACTTGATTGCCAATACCAAGGTCGACAGCCAGGCAGAGTCCATATTACAAGAGCTTCAGGGAAAATTCGCAAGCTTAAGTAAAGAAGACCTATTAAAACGATTGATAACCAGTCAGTTAGACCATATTCTGGCACGAAACAGGGGAGAGGCCAATCTAAATGAGACCCCTGGCGAATCAAGAAATGAGGGCAGCAAGGGCAACAAGGACGGAAGTTTACACCGGTATTTCGTCAACATAGGCGCCATTGATGGAGTAACCAAAGGAGATCTTATTCATTTCTTGTCGGATATTTCTAATGTTGATCGTCAATATTTTCGTCAGGTATCCATGCAAAAGAACTACTCATTTTTTTACCTGGACAAGGAACAGGATAAAGGGTTTGGTAACAAGTTTAAGGGTATCGAGATAGAGGGGCATGTAATACGGGTTAATCGGGATGATGAAGCAATTAAGCCCCGTGGAAAGTCCGGCAAAAAAGGAAAGAGGAAAGATAAGCGGGGATCGAGGAAATCCAGAAGACATTGGTAGCGCTATAGTTATACAGACTTGAGCGCGGATATATTTACAAACACAATAGCTGAATGTATTATTTGAGAATATATTTGTTTTAAATAAAACTAAATAGTAAAATTAACG
>QIEB01000493.1 GCA_003229495.1 Flammeovirgaceae bacterium | reverse complement strand
TGATAAATCACTTCCACCTCAATACCGCTATACCTTGAGGATATCATTTCCGCTATTTTCTGCGATACCTCTTCATAGTGGAATGGCTGATATAATTCCTTGAGGTAGTTCTCCTTGGTGGCTTTGGTTCCAACGCACTTTTGGTATACCTGCTCAACCAATTCATCCATATGGCGATCCTCCAGTAATTCCATCACTGCCCGGAAAGCAATAAAATCCTTCATACGGGACATGTCAATTCCATAGCAGTCCGGATATCGTATCTGAGGAGCAGAAGACACTATTACTATCCTCTTTGGTTCCAAGCGCATAAGCATGGCCAAAATACTAACTTCTAAGGTGGTGCCGCGTACTATTGAATCATCTATTACCACCACGGTGTCTCGATGCTTCCTAATCACTTCATAAGTAGTGTCATACACGTGTGCAACCAGGTCATCCCGATGGACATCGTCAGTGATAAATGTCCTTAATTTTGCATCCTTCAAAACCAGTTTTTCTACCCTGGGCCTAAAGTTCAAAATATCTTCAATAGAACCCACATGAGGTTTAGATTCCAAAATGACCTCTTTTCTCCGGTCGGCCAGGAAGGTTTCTAACCCATTAATCATTCCCAAAAAAGCAGTTTCGGCGGTATTGGGTATATAGGTGAAAATAGTATTCTTTAAATCAAAATTAATTGATTTGAGAATCTGCGGAACCAATAGTCTTCCCAGGTTTTTGCGCTCGTTATAAATATCAGGGTCAGAGCCACGACTAAAATATATCCGCTCAAAACTGCAGGACTTTTTTTCCAAGGGCTCTGTTATTGTGTATTGACCATAGTCCCCCTGCTTATTAACAATAAGGGCTTTCCCGGGACTGATTTCTTGGATCTCACTATATTCAACGTTAAATGCAGTCTTGATGGCCGGCTTTTCAGAAGCAGCAACCACTACTTCGTCGTCTGCGTAATAGTAGGCTGGTCGGATGCCCACAGGGTCTCTAACCACAAAACTGGAGCCATTACCAGTCATACCTACTATTGCATAACCTCCGTCAAAGTCTTTACATGATCGCTGCAATACATGTTGTAGGTCCAGTTCTTGTTCTATTCTTTCAGAAACCTCCTGGTTGGAGAATTCCGTCTTATAACTATCAAATAATCTTTGATTTTCTTCATCCAGAAAATGACCGATCTTCTCCAGTACAGTAACAGTGTCTACTTTTTCTTTGGGATGTTGTCCAATTTTGACCAGGGTTTCAAACAATTCGTCTAAATTGGTCAGGTTGAAGTTTCCCGCCAGCACCAGATTCCGGCTACGCCAATTATTCTGGCGTAACATAGGGTGACAATTTTCTATTTTATTTCCTCCGTGGGTGCCATAGCGAAGGTGTCCAATCCAAGCCTCCCCGGTAAAAGCACAATTTTTTTGCAGCCATTCAGCCTCATAAAATTTATCTCCTCCCTCAACCCTGCTCTTTGCATATTTCTTCTCCAATTTAGAGAAAACATCAAGAATTGGTTGTGGTTTGACCGAGCGGTATCTACTTATGTACCGCATACCCGGGGCCATGTCCAATTTGATATTAGCTATTCCCGCACCATCCTGCCCGCGATTGTGCTGTTTCTCCATCAGGAGATATAATTTCTTTACCGCGTAGAGGGGAGTGCCATACTTTTCGATATAATACTGCAACGGTTTGCGCAAACGGATCAGCGCGATACCACATTCATGCTTAATAGCATCACTCATAGAAGGGTCTTAAGAATACAAATTTATATAAAATGAGTGAATAAGTGAATTTGTGAGTTAGGTGAATTGGTGAGTTGGTGAATTTGCGAGTTGGTGAGTTGAAAAAAATCAGAAATTCACCAATTCAGTAAATCACCAATTGAATCTAATCCCACAACGGGGTTAACTCCAGATTTATAGTTTCTCCGAAAAACATCCTGGTAGACTCTTCGAATGAATCCGTATAGTCTGAAACCATAAAATGGTCTACATTGGTTGAATTCCGATTGAACAAATTATGGAACCCCAAGAATGCCTTCAACGCCTTGGCCACTATCTCTGAGCTGTCAATTACTTCAATATCAGGGCCATAGTAATTCTGAATAAGTTGTTTGATCAACGGGTAATGCGTACATCCAAGGATTATTGCTTCCAGGTTCTCCAGCCAGGGGTCATTGAGGTATTTTTCAACTATTTTCTCAGAAATTTCTCCATCAACGAATCCTTCTTCGATCATTGGGACCAATAAGGGTGTGGCCAGAGAATGCAGGTTAATTCCTTGCCCCAGTGATCTTACTTTTTGTTCGTACACCTTCGAATTGACAGTTTGTTTTGTCCCTATCAATCCCACCTTCTTTCCAGGGTATAGTTCACGTAGATAATCTAC
Organism: Flammeovirgaceae bacterium; assembly: GCA_003229495.1. Classification (GTDB taxonomy): domain Bacteria; phylum Bacteroidota; class Bacteroidia; order Cytophagales; family Cyclobacteriaceae; genus SZUA-3. Next base: position 4,204 of record QIEB01000493.1, on the reverse strand, counting down.
TACAGGATCAATAACGTTTAGCACCTTGGCTTTTTTACCTACATATTCCTTTACCAGGTCAAATCCAGCAGCACTGGCGGAATTGCAAGCTATCAGAATGAGCTTACAGCTTCTTTTCAGAAGTAACTGGGTAATTTTAATACAGTAAGCTTGAATAGCTGCAGTAGACTTATCGCCATATGGAAGGTGTGCGGTATCCCCAAAATACACAATCTGTTCATCCGGCAATGCTCTTTTTACTGCTTGCGCCACCGTTAAACCACCAATACCGCTGTCGAAAATCCCAATGGGTGCTGAGGAAATTACAGACATTATCAACTTTTGCCTCAAATATCTCCAATATTTTGATTCAAACAGGGTTCCTGTTGAAAAATTTATTCACCTAAAAGATGGTAAAGAACAACATTCCATGGTCATCGAGGGTTTAAATTTCTTAAGATTTTATACTTTTGATTAATCGTTGGTTTGGAGGTGCAATTTATTTGCAAATTTGTATTTATATTCATATGTGATCTTACTTTTTGTTTCTTATGTCAAAAACAATGCCTGTAGAACTTGATAAGGTAGTGATCCGTTTTGCCGGGGACTCCGGTGACGGTATGCAACTTACCGGTTCTCAATTTACCTATACATCTGCCATGCTTGGGAATGATCTGGCAACTTTTCCGGATTTTCCAGCAGAGATACGAGCCCCTCAGGGTACCGTGGAAGGAGTTTCCGGCTTTCAGGTACAAATAGGGAAAATAGATATTTATACTCCCGGTGATCTGGCTGATATACTTATTGCCATGAATCCAGCGGCATTACGCTCCAATATCAATTGGGTACGCAAAGGAGGCAATATCATACTGGATACGGACTATTTCCAGGACCGCAACATTAAGAAAGCAGGATATAAAACGAACCCTATGGAGGATGGGAGCCTGGATGATTATAAAATCATTGAAGCACCCATTACTTCATTGACTAAAACCGCGTTGAAGGGAATTGAGTTGGATAATAAAAGCATTATCCGATGTAAGAACATGTTTGCTCTGGGCATGATGTATTGGCTTTTTGACAGGTCTAAGGACGAAACAATAAAATTCCTGGAAAGCAAATTTCGTAAAAAGCCGGTATTGGTTGAAGCCAATAAGAAGGCGCTGAATGCGGGCTATAACTACGCGATTACCATCCGCGCCATAGCTTCAAACTATAAGATTCCTGCCGCAAAAATTGAAAAAGGAATATACCGCCACATTTCTGGTAATCAAGCCTCAGCCTGGGGCCTACTTGCTGCAGCCGAAAAAGTGGGAAGGAAATTGTTCTATGGGAGTTATCCGATCACACCTGCTTCGGATATTTTGCATGAATTGACCAAGTACAAAAACTTGGGGGTCATAACCCTTCAGGCCGAAGATGAAATAGCTGCAGTATGTTCCGCCATCGGGGCCAGTTATGCCGGTCAGTTAGGAGTAACTGCCTCAGCGGGGCCTGGTATTGCGCTAAAGGGTGAAGCTATAGGACTGGCCATTATGGCAGAGATCCCTTTAATAATAATCGACGTTCAAAGGGGTGGCCCTTCTACTGGTTTACCAACAAAAACCGAGCAAGCAGATCTTAATCTGGTACTATATGGAAGGAATAGCGATAGTCCTTGTATTGTAATTGCACCTAGTACTCCGGCAAATTGTTTTGAATATATATTTCAGGCAGCCCGTCTTTCTATCGAACATATGACACCTGTTATATTCCTGTCTGATGGTTATCTGGCAAATGGATCTGAGCCTTGGAAGCTGCCATCTATGGCGGATCTTCCGGAGATCAACGCGCCCCAGTTTAAAGGAAGTGAACAGGAGTTTCAGCCCTATTTGCGGGACCCAAAAAAAATGTCTCGTTATTGGGTGGTCCCGGGAATGGCAGGCCTGGAACACAGACTAGGTGGGCTTGAAAAGGAGGATATTACTGGCAATATCTCTTACGATCCTGAAAATCACCAAAAAATGATTGACATTCGGGCTGACAAGGTAAAGGCAGTGGCAAACTTCATTCCTGAACAACAGGTAATTGGAGCTACTTCGGGTGAGTTGTTACTAGTGGGCTGGGGAAGTACCTATGGATCTATGTTGTCCGCTGTGAAAGAATTAGAGAAAGAGGGTGTTAAGATCGGACTGGCCCATATTAATTACCTGAACCCACTTCCTAAGAATCTGGGAACTATTTTAGGGGCCTATAACAAAGTGTTGGTTTGTGAGTTGAACTCAGGACAGCTTGCAAACTACTTGCGCCACCTATTCCCGGAGTACCGATATCTGCAACTGAACAAGGTACAAGGGCTTCCTTTTAAAATTACTGAGATTAAAGAAAAAATAAAATCAATACTTAATAATTAGCACTATGTCGGAACATGCTATTGATGCACCACAGCCAAAACTCACGAAAAAGGATTTTACCAGTGATCAAATGGTCAGATGGTGCCCCGGTTGTGGTGATTATGCCATACTATCGGCCATACAGAACGCACTCCCTCAAATACCAGAGAAAAAGGAAGATTTTGTGTTCATCTCCGGTATCGGGTGTGCTGCCCGCTTCCCATATTATATGAGCACTTATGGTTTTCACACCATTCACGGACGGGCACCAGCCGTAGCCACTGGAGTGAAACTTGCCAATCCCAAATTGAATGTTTGGGAAATTACCGGCGATGGTGATGCTTTGGCTATTGGAGGCAATCACTTTATCCATGTATTGCGACGAAATATTGATATCAATATCCTTCTTTTCAATAATGAAATATACGGGCTAACCAAAGGTCAATATAGTCCTACCAGTAGATTTGGACAGGTTACCAAGTCAACTCCAATGGGAGGTATTGAACGACCTTTTAGCGCTGGTGAGCTGGCCCTGGCAGCAGGAGGTACCTTTTTTGCAAGGACTATTGATACCAATCCTAAATTAATGACCCAAATCTTTGTAGAGTCTTCCCAGCATCAGGGTACGAGCCTTATAGAAATTCTTCAAAACTGCGTAATCTTTAATGATAATGCCCATGCAGCAGTAACAAGAAAAGACCATAAAGATGATTTTCAGCTACACTTGGAGCATGGAAAACCCATGCTTTTCGGGAAAGAAAAAGACAAGGGCCTACGTCTCAATGGATTCAAACTGGAAGTAGTTAGCATCGGAGAAAACGGTGATCAAGAAAATGACATTTTGGTCCATGACGCCAACGAAACTGATACCATCATTCACCATATGCTGATAAGAATGAGCCCTCCGGATTTTCCGATGGCATTAGGAATCATCAGGGCGGTAAAGGCGCCCACGTATGATCAACTAGTGGAACAACAATATCAACAGAGCCTTGAAAAGGCCAGTTTTCAAAGTGTTGATGAACTGTTGCGTAGTGGAAATACCTGGGAAGTAAAATAGCATAAACCATACATAACTCAATTTCTATGACAAACACAGGCCATCATTTTGTGGCAATATTTGGTGGGGCCGTAGCAGGGTCCGAAGCAGCATATCAGATGGCAAAGAGGGGATTTAGGGTAGTGGTGTTTGATCAAAATACACTGCCTTACGGAAAAATTGAAGACGGACTCCCAAAGTGGCATGATAAATTAAGAGACAAGGAAGAAGAAAAAATCAATGAGAAGCTTTCACATCCAAATGTGCAGTTTGTTCCCAATGTCAGGCTAGGTGAGAACATTGATTTTCAAAATGTAGCTAATAATTGGGAGTTTTCTGCGATACTGTTGGCCACCGGGGCCTGGAAGGACCGTCCCTTGCCCGTGGATGGCATTGACAACTATGTAAATAAAGGACTGTATTACCAAAACCCATTGGTTTACTGGTTCAATCATTATCACGAACCAAATTATCGTGGTCCTCAGTTCCAATTGGTTGATGACGCAATGGTCATTGGTGGAGGTCTGGCTTCTCTTGATGTGGTGAAAATATTTATGCTAGAAACTGTCCAAACAGCCCTCAAAGAAAGGGGGCATCAAGTGGATATGTTCACCCTTGACCGCAGTATTAGTAAAGTTCTTGATGAGCTTGGATATACCCTGAAAGACCTGGGGCTAAAGGGATGTACATTATTTTACAGACGAAGGGATATAGACATGCCTCTGTCCCCGCTCCCCACAGAAACCGAAGCACAGCTAGAAAAAGCGCAAGGGGTTCGAAAAAAGATAATGGACAATTTTTTGAAAAAATACTT
>QIEB01000383.1 GCA_003229495.1 Flammeovirgaceae bacterium | reverse complement strand
GGCATTGGAATAATCATCTTTTTAAAACAAATTCCCCATGCCCTGGGTCACGATGTTGATTATGAGGGCGACCTGTCATTCCGACAAGCTGATGGTGAAAATACTTTCACCGAATTGATAAATATGCTTGATTACATCTCTCCGGGTGCAGTAATTGTTAGCATTATTTCACTAACAATCTTACTTGGTTGGGATTTATACTTATCGCATAAACATAAAATCTTTAAGCTGGTCCAGGGACCAGCGGTTGCAGTTGGTGCTGGTATCGCCTATCAACAGCTTGCCACTGCTTTCTTTCCTGCTTTTGCCATTCAAGGCCATCATCTTGTAAGTGTTCCTGTTGCCGATAGTTTTTCTGGTTTTATTGATCAATTTACGTTTCCTGATTTTTCTCATATCCTAAGTGCTGAAGTTTGGGTGGTTGCAGTTACTATAGCAGTAGTTGCCAGTTTAGAAACCTTACTTTGTGTAGAGGCAACAGATAAACTAGATCCTAAAAAGCGTATTACCAATACCAACAGGGAGCTTTTCGCACAGGGTGGAGGAAATATCCTTTCAGGCTTAATCGGAGGATTGCCTATTACGCAGGTTATCGTAAGGAGCTCTGCAAACATACAGTCCTCTGGACAAACAAAGTTGTCAGCTATTCTACATGGTTTTTTCCTATTGATTTGTGTGGCCATAATTCCCTTTGTACTTAATATGATCCCGTTAGCGGTATTGGCTTGTATTCTGTTTGTTGTAGGTTATAAGTTAGCCAAACCGAGCTTGTTCAAACAGATGTATAAATTGGGATGGAACCAGTTTGCACCATTTTTGGTAACCATTTGTGGAATTGTATTCACTGACTTGCTCACAGGAATTTCAATGGGTGTTTTTGTCGGCTTAGTGATACTGCTTAGAAACGGTTTTAAAAATTCTCACTTTCTACATAAAGAGGTTGTGGATAATGGACAGCATAAGGTTAAAATGACATTGGCGGAGGAAGTAACTTTTATAAACAAAGGAGCTATTCTTAAAGCATTGAATAAACTGCAAGATGGAACACACCTCACAATCGATATGAGTAAATCAATCAGTATAGACTATGACGTATTAGAGATCATAGACAATTACAAGCATACTTCTGAAGATAAAGGCATCAAGGTTCAACTAATTAATCGAGGTGAAACTATAACAGTCGATTATTAATATCAAATATTTAGAAGCAAGAGCCTCTGAAAAGCTTAAAAAAACAAAGACATGTACAACAAATACAAAAATATTAAATACGAATTTTTAGTTCTTATGGATTTCTCAGAATCCTCTTATATAGCACTGAAGTATGCTATTTCATTGGCAAAAATAACCGATAGCAAAATTCATGTGTACCATGTTGGAAACCCTGGGAAAATTGCAGTAAGTGACAATCAGGTGGCAGTGTTGAGAGCATTTGAATCGGAGAATAAAAAAGTTGAAGATAAATTGGGTTCGATTGTTGAGATAATTACCACTGAAGGTATTCAGGCAATCTGCCATCATACTATTGGAAATATCATTAATGAATTGGAAAAACTAATTGATCAGGTTAACCCGGATTTAATTGTGGTGGGGAAAAAGAAAGAGAAACTAAGGTTTTCAGGAAAACTGACAAATTTCTTATTGAACAAATATTCCGGTTCATTACTAATTGTTGGTAAAGAAATAGCATTTCAAACTGGTACAAAGATTTCTATTGCATGCAACGGTAACACACTCTACCAATATGGTCCCCAGATAGTCTCTAAAATTGATCACCATACCAAAGCTCCTTTGACCCTGGTAAATGTTCAAAAACTCTCTGAATCGAATGAAAAATTAGACCTTCCAAAAATCTGGCAATCATTCTACACTATGAATCTCAATATTAATATTGAATACCAGAATAATTCATCAGTAATTCTAGGTTTAATAGAGCACATTTCCGAAAAGAAAATCGAGCTGTTTTGTATTGGTAGAGGAAAATATAAAAATACTTTCCTTAATCGAATATTTAACAATTATTCTACCCCCTATGAAATTATAAGAAGAGTCAATATCCCCATCTTAATAATGGGAACAAAACCAACTCGATCATTAACCTCAAATAAAAAAGTTCGATTGGATAGGTTAACCGGGCAAGCACAAATCACACAGCTGCCCCACAGCCAAAGTTTGTGAAAGGGTTCGCTTGCCGATAGTCAGACTACGAATTAATCCGTACAGATATCGACTTCCTCATCTTCAACAGTGATCAGCAGTCATTGTGAGATATGGCGGGATTTCGCTATATTCATCGCTGTTCATTTGCACAAATTGAAATTCACACCTTAACTTACCTATGCGGCAAATTGTGTAACGCAACCATATGTCATTGACAGAAAGATCCCTGGTCATAATACCCTTTGCCAATGTCAGCAATAATATTGATGATGAATATTTTAGTGATGGCATTACAGACGAATTGTTAGTTACCATCAACAAGATCAAGGGCATCAAGACCCTCTCAAGAACATCCTCATTTTACTTAAAGGGTAAAGGTTTACCCGTCTCTAAAATTGGTGAAACTTTGGGCGTTCAGTACCTTCTCGAAGGAAGCGTTAGACGAATAGAAAACTCGGCAAGAATCACTGTTCAACTAATTGAAATTGAAAATGAAGCCGTGCTGTTATCTGAAGTTTATGAAATAGAACTTGATAATATGTTACAAGTCCAAAGCAGCATAGCCACAAAAATTGCAGAACAACTCAAAGGCGTATTTGATGATACATCTTTTGGTAACTCGTTAACCCAAAACGCCAAGGCCAACGATCTTTACCTAAAGGGAAACTATCATTGGTACCGCTATACAAAAGAAGAAATCGAACAGGCCACCAAATACTTCCAACAAGCAATTACGCTTGAAGCTGAATTTGCTCTTGCTCATGCAGGCTTAGCTAAGTCCTGTGTAGTACTTGGGGCGCTAGGGTTTAGCAACCCCGAATTGGTTTTCCCAAGAGCCAAGCAAGCGGCAAAAAAGGCAATACTGATTAACAACCGGCTGGTGGAGCCACATTTATCCTCCGCATGGGTCAGTATGTTTTATGATGGAAGTCTAGCAACTGCCAGGCAGCACCTGGATCAGGCCTTGAAGTTAAACCCCAACAATGCCGCCACCTATGCAAGTTTTGCAAAATATTACATATTAAGTGGTCAGCTTGAAAAAGCAGAAGATGAGGCCTTGCGCTCTATAGAAATTGACCCCATGGTGCTCACCCATCATGCCGACCTCTTTCGTATTTATTACTACATGAGCAGGTATGACGATTCACTAAAAGTCTGCGATAGTTCACTTAATATCGACAGCACTTTCTTACCTGCCTTGGAGCAAAAAGGATGGACCTACACCTTCCTGGGTGAACTTGATAAAGCCTTGGATATTTTCACAAAGTACAAAATCAACTCCAACAGTAGTATTGGAAGCCTTGCCGCACTCTGCTACGTCTACGCCCGATCGGGGTTCATTGCGGAAAGCCAAGCCGCTCTTCAGGCAATAAAAGAACAAAAAAGAGAACATGAAGCTGGAGCTTTAGCTTTCCAACTGGCAATTGCCAACATTGGGTTAAGAAACCATGATGAAGCCTACATATTCATCAAACAAGTAATTAACCATAAACTCGGAATTGCAGGCTATGAGTTGCTCTGCAACCCCATCTTCCATCAACTAAAGTCTGAACAAAGATTTAAAGCTCTTTTTAAAAAGGCCATTCTCATCCCACATTCTTATCCACTAGAACTTTCTGAGCATAAAACCCCCAACGTCATTACTATACACACCAATACCAAAGAAAAACTATTGCTTGACCCCAGTGACCTGCTCTTTGCAAAAGCAGATAACAACTACACCAGTATATTCTGGAAGGAAGGAAACGATCTCAAAAATACCCTGCTTAGAATGAATCTGGGCCAGCTTGAAAAACAGTTGAGTTCATTCCGTTTCATTGTACGCAGCCATAAATCTTTCCTGCTCAATGTCAATGCGGAATGGGCTATAAAAGGCAATGCCAGAGGCTATACCTTTAAATCGGTTTTAAGCCCCACCCCCGTTCCTGTTTCAAGGTCAAGAGTGAAGGAAGTCCTATCGCGTATTGAAGAATTAAATATTGATGCAGCAAGAAAGTCCGTTAGTTAATCAGGAGTATTTGTGAAAATTCCAAAAGAAATAATCCCTTGTTTTGAACATGAACCGAAAGTATTTTATGACAGGTTTCTTAACTCTACCGAAGGAGAACAGAAAGCATATTTGGATTGGATTTATGAGGCTAAAACAGAAGAAACAAAAGCACGCCGAATATTAGAAATGATGACTAGATTGCACAAGGGGTGGTCATTTTATGACAAAAAAAATATTTAGACACCCTTACGCTTCCCACTCACACCAAAACCTCCCATTCACACCATTTTTTGCACAGACACACCATAGTCGGGTGCGTTAACTTCATTTAATTAATAGTGCTGATTTTAACCGATACGTTTGTTTCAGAATTTATGAAGTGGATATGGAACAACTAAACAAACAGATATGAAAATACTAAAAAAACTGACGCACCACCACGGCATCAAATTAACCGAAACCACTACAGAAGTTACCGTGGCCGCCACCCCCGAACAAGTATGGCAGGCACTCTCAAAGTACGCAGATGTCTGTACCATACATGGCGGGGTAGAAGCATCAGTGCCCGGTGAGGATGGTAATAGCGAAGCCCGCCTTGGTGCAGAAAGAACATGCACCATTCTTGATGGAAAAAGGGAAGTAACCCTTGTTGAGCGGATAACCGAATTTGAAGAAGGTAAATTCTACCGGTACCAGGTGTACCAGTGGAAAAACTTCCCGCTCAAGGTCATGTTCTTTGCCTTTTCGATTAAAAAAAATAAAAGAGGGGAAACCATCCTCTCACTTACCCAAAACTACCGGTTAAATCCAGGTTTTATAACCGGTCTTATGACCTGGAAAATCAAAAAGCAACAGCGCGTGATTCTCTTGGGCTATAAACACTACATGGAAACGGGTGAAAAGAACAAACCTGTCGAATCACTGTTTGCCATGCAGCAATACAAATACGCATTCAATTGATAATCTAAAAATCAATCAAAATGAATAATACCAAAGAATTCACAGTGTATACATTAGAAAGTGCATCTGAAGGGTCAAGACCTCTATTAGAGCAAGCAATTAAAGATTATCAAATTATGCGGTAGGGAAAAAGCATGGATACATGCCCCCTTTTACTTAGAATTTTTCTAATAAAAGCTACTCAACCTCCCTTGTGCAATCTACCCAAGCCAAATTGGTCCCCTGCCCTGGTTACTTTACCGTCTTTCATATATATTTCAATCATCTTTTCGCTGGAAACAGTGTTGTAATTTTCATCTTGCAACATTGATAATACCTTCCGCGTTTTGACATGAATCACCTCGCCACTGGATGGATAGGCATATTGACCATCCATACTAAAAGTGACCCAACCCGGCATATCACCTAGTACAATGGTGGTGAGCTGTTGATAAGGGGCTTCTCCACTAAAAACATGCATCCTCATATTATGTCCATCGCAAACCCATATCTCTTTTTCATCCGGGGTCAAACCTATACCATGGCTCGGATTGCCATGTCGTCGTACAGGACCCTTGTCCCAACCCAAAACCTGAATACTAGCTATCTTCTCTCCTGTTTTTAAATCTCCCACTTCAAATCCCAGCAACTCATTGACGGTCACAAAAACCAGTGACTCGTCGCTATTGATGGTAAACGGTCTAATACCTGCACTAAAAGGGCCTATTTTCTGTACCACCGTGTGCGTTTTGGTATCTGCAACGTGCAACAGAGGAGACGCAATATCCGCCATATATACTCGATTTCCAGAAGGACCATAAATCGTATTGTGCGCTCTGGAATGCACTTTTATTTTGGCAATAACATCACCGGTCTCGCAATCCACTACATTCCAGAAATCTTTTTCTAACGATGGTAAATACATGGTCATCCCGTCGGGTGCAATTGACATGCGGTCACAGCCACCCTCATAAGATATTTCCCACAACACCTCTTCTGTAACCAGATCAATTCGTTGCATGGATTGCAAGGTGGTTATATAGACGCTGTTGAGTGGCACACTGACAGCAATCCCCTTGACGTTTGATGGGCTACCATCTTCATGAAGCCCTTTAGTGCCAATTCGTTTTACAAATTTGTGATTGTTGTCTATATCAAAAACCAGCAAGCCGTGACCTCCGTAACCCAAATAATCTCTGATGCCCGGAGTGGCTACATAAAGGTAATGGCCGGTACCCCATGCCGGTATAGGCTCATCTGCGGGTAGAGAACTAGGTACTATCCAAGCGGTGCCAGATATCAATAATAATGTACATAAGGATAGAAAGGCAGTGGTATGTTCTTTTCTCATAACTTTCATCTTCTTTCTACCCTCTACTGCTTCAGTTTAGTAACCTCATCCTGCAATTCCAGAACCATTCCGGTAAGCTGTTCAAGAGACATTTGGGGATGATCAGGAAATGAAACACTAATAAAAGCCTGAGCAGACCAAACCTCTAAAACCTGGTCGATCGAAATCTCAAAAGGGGCATAACTTCGATTGTCAGAGACCAAATATAATTTCTGACTTTCTTCTACGTAGTTGAAAACCCTTTTATAGACAATTCCTTCATTGTTGGTCAACAAAATATAGGTCCCTCCACTCTTAATACTCTTCCAGTCTTCTACGTATTTCCCAATCACAATAGCACCGGATTGTAAAGGCAACATTGAGTCACCATTCAGTTCAAAAGCCCGGTAAGTATTGTCCCTTGGAAGATTTGGCAACCTGAACCTGGGCAATTCCTGAAGGTATTCCGTATCCGCATAACCGTTCAGGTAACCTGCTGCCGCTTTATGAGGCACCCATTGGACCTGGTCCTCGCCCTCTTCACTGATGGTAACGGAAAGTACTCTCAATTGGGCGCCGGATGCTCTGGTTAATGAGTGAACTGTAGGTTCCGATAAATCCTGCTGCACCAGGGCATCAATGGGGGTGCTGAATACTTCTGACAGTTTGATCAGGTTGTTGATCCTCGGTTCCGCCCTCCCCTCTTCATAGGCCCCAATCAGGGACCGTTTAATACCCATTTTTTCTGCCAAAACCCCTTGAGTCAATCCCACTTTTTTTCGAAGCGTTTTAATATTATTAGCTATCACGTTCATTGAATTAATGTAAGGTCCCAATTTAACATCCATTCGCGGTAGAAACAATCAGGATTTGAAAATCATGAATTCAGAAGTTGGCGGCGAGGCCTTACGTACTGCATACAGGTGGGTATGATAATATTCATTGGCCTCCTCCATAAGATGTAGCCTGCTCTTTATAGTATTTACCACTCGTTTTAAGGTGTCCTTGGCATCTACCAACACATATCCATACATGTCCTGAGCACATGCTCCTTTAGATGCGTAGAATTTTACCTGAAACTTACCGGATTCTAATTTCTTGGAGCATAATTTCAACTTGTAGGGAGATACATTGATACAATCAGATTTCATTGCTATTTTTTTTAGTATTATACCCATAATATTAGTTATAATATTTTATTATTCCAATATTTTTAGCTTTTTTAGATCAAAATATTGGGCCATGCTCCTTAATTGTCACACCTATTTTAGCTTTAAGTACGGTACACTTTCACCACAGGCGCTATTTGATGAAGCCTGCAAGCATGGAATACAAAAATTAGTGCTCACCGACATCAACAGTACCGCAGGACATATTGAAATGATGAGGATCTGCCGGGTGAAATCACACGAATACCCTCTGGAGGTAGCTTTGGGAATTGAATTCAGACAAAATCATCAACTGTTGTATATCGGAGTCGCCCGCAACAATCAGGGTTATCAGGAATTAAACCGGTACCTGTCTCACCATAATCAACAGGCCTTGCCTTTACTTAGCCGGGCGCCTTTTTTCGAAAATGTTTTTATCATCTATCCGTGGGGACAGGCTCCTGAGCATCTGAGAGACCATGAGTTTATAGGGGTCCGCACCCAGGACCTGAATAAAGTGATCGCCAACCGCTACTCAAGGAACAACAACAAATTAGTAGCATGGCACCCGGTTACCTTTAAAGACAAAAGCAC
>QIEB01000036.1 GCA_003229495.1 Flammeovirgaceae bacterium | reverse complement strand
AAAAGTTAGATTTCCAGCATCAACAGGGTATGGTTTGAAGCCAATTTCAAGGGAAGGCACCGAGCGTCTGGTAAAATCGGCAATTGATTTTGCCTTTGTCAAAAAGCGGGATTCGGTCACCCTGGTACACAAGGGTAACATTATGAAATTTACAGAAGGCGCATTTATGGATTGGGGCTATGCCCTGTCGAAAAGGGAATATGGTGCCCATGATTATGAGGGGGGGCCATGGCAGGTTATTGAGAAGGACGGACATAAGGTAGTGATCAAAGATGTGATTGCAGATGCCTTTTTGCAACAAATCCTTACTCGCCCCAAAGAATATTCCGTCATTGCCACTATGAATCTAAATGGTGATTACATTAGTGATGCCTTGGCTGCTATAGTTGGCGGAATTGGTATTGCTCCGGGAGCAAATATTAACTATACCACCGGGCATGCTATTTTTGAAGCAACTCACGGTACAGCTCCAAAATATGCCGGTCAGGACAAAGTGAATCCAGGTTCTTTAATACTCTCTGGCGCTATGATGCTGGAGCATTTGGGATGGGACCAAGCTGCCAGACTCATTTACAAAGGTCTGGAAGGCGCTATTGCACAAAAAAGAGTCACCTATGATTTTGAGCGCTTAATGGACGGCGCTACCCTGTTGAAATGCTCTGAATTCGGAAAAGAAATCATCAACAGTATGTAGTATTCAGGTAAAATGGAATATAAAAAAGAGACTACCGAAAGGGAGTCTCTTTTTTGTTTAGACGCAGTAAGAGCTAGAAATTTTGTAGTTTGTGTATATGAGAATTTTGACCACTACACAGATCAGGTCAGCAGACACATACACCATTGCTAATGAGCCCATACACTCTATTGATCTCATGGAAAGGGCTTCAATAGCGTTTGTTGAAGCCTATTTAAATATTCCGGTAGGTCAATCCCGGGTTACTGTAGTCTGTGGGCAAGGCAATAACGGAGGCGATGGACTAGCTATTGCCCGTTTATTGGGGCAAAGAAATTATCAGGTAGAGGTTTGGTTAGTAAAGTTGGGACCCAGAAACTCAGCAGATAATACCACAAATTTGAAGCGCTGGAAAGAATTTGGAGGTGTGGTAGAAATTGAAGAATCGGGGCAGTTGAAAGAGCTGGTGCCTAAGGGAGTGATTATCGATGCTTTATTTGGATCAGGAATAAGCCGTAAAATCAATGGCTTGCCCGCAGAGGTAATCAAAATTATCAACAAATGTAGTTGCTTAGTGGTTGCGGTGGATATGCCATCTGGTTTGTTTGCTGAGCAGGCCAATCCAATGGGTGCAATCATTGAGGCTGATTTTACGCTTAGCTTTCAGATGCCAAAATTGGCTTTTTTTCTTCCTCAAAATCAAAAATTTGTAGGTGACTGGCAAATCTTGGACATAGGGTTGGACCAGCAATTCATTGGTCAGATGCAGGTAGATAAATTTTCAGTAGACCTGCCCCTGATACAGAGCTTTCAGAGAGTCGATCACAAATTCGCACATAAGGGAAACTTTGGCCACGCTCTATTGGTAGTGGGAGCAAAAGGTAAAATGGGAGCAGCAGTGCTAGCAGCAAAAGCCGCTCTTAGAGGAGGCTTGGGGTTGCTAACCATTCATTCCCCATCTTGTGGACTCCAGATTATTCAAGTTGCTGTCCCAGAAGCCATGAGTCAAGTGGATGCTGATGAAGAAAAATGTACCGAAGTGCCAGTATCAGAAGCTATTACTACCATAGGTGTCGGGCCTGGCCTTGGTACAGCTAAAGAAACTGTCAAGGGGTTTAAGAAATTACTGGAAAATGCTCATGAACCGATGGTTATTGATGCTGATGGTTTGAATATCATAAGCCAGCAACGGGAGTGCCTTCATTTGTTACCACAACAGTCAATCCTAACTCCTCATCCAAAGGAATTTCAACGTCTGGTAGGTGAAGCAACAGATGATTACATTCGATTAAAAATTCAAGTGGAGTTTGCCCGTAGGTATGGAGTTATCATGGTTTATAAAGGGGCCCATACAACGGTAGCTCTTCCCAATGGTAAACTGTTTTTCAATACCACTGGAAACTCAGGAATGGCTACTGCCGGAAGTGGTGACGTGCTTACAGGTCTTATTACAGGGTTGTTGACCAGGACCAAAGACCCGGTGCTGGCCGCGGTGGTGGGCGTATACCTTCACGGTCTGGCCGGGGACCTGGCAGCAGAAGCCAATTCTAAATCCGCATTGACCGCGGGAGACATTATTCAGCAGATTGGGCCTGCAATTAGAAATGCTAACCTACAGTTGTAATATTTTTAGCAAGAATTTAGCGGTAACGAACAAACATTAGGATTATTATTTATTATTATTGTACAAACACTGGGGAACATTAAAATCTCGTTTTCGTTAAAATAAAAACAGAAATCCTCCTAATTATGGGAGCTTTTTGGATTAATTTTTGTTATATTAAAGTATATGAGGAAACTCCTACTTTTATCCACCATACTGCTTTTAACCGTCTCAATAGGATTTTCACAGGGATCCAAGGATGGGAAAGGGTATGTAGGTGAAAACAACAACCTGATCCAGAGGCCATTGGATCTGGAACAAATTGTGGAGTTTTATCCCAATCCCGCCATTGATTTCCTAAATATTGATATAAAAAGTGAAGATTTAGTTCAGATCGAATTCGAGGTATATGATATTATAGGAAACTCCATAAAAGTATCTCCTGAAAAACTCAGCAGGAATAAATACCGGGTGCCGGTCAGTGACTTGCATTCTGGTTACTACATGCTCATCATAAGGGACCCCTATAGCCGGTACCGGCGGATCTTTAAATTCGGTAAACGGTGATCACGATGCCATACCTGGCATTGTGAATTATTAATTAGAAATTATTTCGAATTCCTGATTTTTAATTTAACACTAGAATTCTGCATTCCCTGGGGTCCTGGGAAACGGTATAACGTCTCTGATATTGGTCATACCAGTAACGAATTGTACTAGTCGTTCGAAACCCAAACCAAATCCGCTGTGAGGTACACTCCCGAACCGGCGCAGGTCGAGATACCACCACAGGTCTTTTTCGGGGATGTCCATTTCCTTCATTCGAGCCAACAATTGACCCATACGCTCCTCTCTTTGTGAACCACCAATGACCTCTCCAATAATGGGAAACAATACATCCATGGCTGCAACAGTACGTCCATCATCATTTGAACGCATATAAAAGGCCTTGATGTCTTTAGGGTAGTCATAAATGATCACAGGCCTTTTGAAACATTTTTCCACCAGATATCTTTCATGTTCTGATTGCAGATCAATTCCCCAACCATCAATAGGAAATTGAAATTTCCCCTTTTTATTGGGTTTGCTGTTTTTAAGGATATCGATGGCCTGGGTGTAGTTGATACGTTCGAATTGATAATCACTTACAAGTTTAAGACGTTCAATTAGGTTGAGTTCTTGTCGCTGATGTTGAGGTTTTTGGTGCTCCTCCCGAATCCCTCTATCATTAAGAAATTCAAGGTCGTCAGCGTAGTGTTTAAGTGCATAGTCAACCAGGTATTTTAAGAAGTCTTCCGCCAGACCCATATTATCGTTTAAATCGTAATAGGCCATTTCTGGCTCGATCATCCAAAATTCGGCCAGATGCCTGGAGGTATTGGAATTCTCTGCCCTGAAAGTTGGGCCAAAGGTGTACACTAATCCCATAGACTGGGCAAATGCTTCCGCCTCAAGTTGGCCAGAAACTGTTAGATTGGTTTCTTTACCAAAAAAATCCTTCGAATGGTCAATCTCACCCTCATCATCCAAAGGGGGTTTTAACCCGTCCAGGGTGCTTACTCTGAACATTTCCCCAGCGCCTTCAGCATCGGATCCGGTGATTATTGGGGTATGTATGTTAAAGAATCCACGCTCATTGAAAAACTGATGCGTGGCGAATATCATAGCGTGCCTCAAACGGAACACCGCACCGAAGGTTTGACTACGAGGCCTCAAATGAGCAATTTCCCGGAGGAACTCTAAAGAGTGTTTCTTTGGCTGTAACGGGTATTTTTCAGGGTCAGCTTCACCATCTACCTTAATTTGGGAGGCTTCTAATTCTACTTTTTGCCCCTTCCCCTGGGATGCTTTGATGGTTCCCTCTACCGTTAAGCTGGCGCCACTGTTGATCTTTCTTAACAGGGTTTCTCCCAGGTGTACAGGGTCCCCAACAACCTGAAGGTTTTGAATGGTGGACCCGTCATTAAGAGAAATAAATACCACATTTTTGCTTTCTCTTTTATTTCTAACCCATCCCTGAACAGCAACTTGAGTATCGAGAATGGTGCCGGATACCAACTCGGAGATCCTGAACTTAGCAAAAGCTGACACCCTGAAATTTTTGTTGAATTTTACTTAAATACTTACTTTTACTTATCAAAATAACCCACTCAAACTATATTGCACTTTATGTTCGTTGTTATCTTGAATAAGCGAGTGCAAAACAACTATAAATTTGCTGTTTTAGCAAAGAAACAAAGAATTATAATAAATTTGTTTAGGTGTAACAGGACGTATTTAAGCTGTTAGCTGCATGCAAAAACTTAGCTTAACACAAAGTTTAAATCAGAAGCTTTCTCCCCAACAAATCCAGTTCATTAAACTTCTGCAAATACCCACAGCGGAGTTGGAAACCCGGATAGAAGAGGAGTTGGAGGTAAACCCCGCTCTGGAGGAAGGAATGGAGGTGAAGGAGGATGAAATGGATAGTGTACCAGAGGAAGAACCGGCCTCTGATAAGGAAGAGGAGGTCAATGTAGAGGACTATCTGCAAGAAGACGATTTTAGTGGTTACAAAATGCAGGGCGATGGGAATTACCTGGAGGATGATAAAGAGATGCCCATTCCGATGGCTACTACGCTCAATGACCAACTGATGTCTCAACTTGGATTTATTGGCTTGGACGAACGGCAGACCATCATAGGAAAGCAGCTCATAGGAAGTATTGAAGCGGATGGTTATATACGCCGGGAGTTGGAAGCTATAATCAATGATCTTGCATTTTCTCAAAATATCGAGATAGATCTGGAAGAACTGGAGGAAATTCTCCACATGATACAGACTTTTGACCCGCCAGGGATTGCTGCCAGGAATCTACAGGAATGCCTATTAGTACAATTAGAAAGAAAGAAGGAACATTCCAAGGAAGTACAGACAGCGATAAATATTCTTACTCATTGTTTTAACGAATTTACCAAGAAACACTATCAAAAGATCATTAAAAAACTAGATCTGGAATCGGAGAAGGAATTGAAGGAAGGCATTCAATTGATCACCAAGTTAAATCCCAAACCAGGTGGTATATCCAGCGGGCTGGTAAAAACCCAATACCGCATTCCTGACTTCATAATCGAAAATGAGGACGGCAGTTTGGTAGTAACACTAAATTCACGGAACGCCCCTGAACTCAGAATAAGCAGATCTTATTCTGAAATGATGGACAGTTACAATAAAAGTGACAAGAAGGACAAGAAATTAAAAGAGACTGTCACATTTGTTAAACAAAAACTAGATTCTGCAAAGTGGTTTATTGATGCTATTAAGCAAAGGCAGCAAACTCTATTAAACACCATGACCGCCATCATGGAATATCAATACGACTTTTTTCTCGAAGGTGAAGAGAGCAACCTCCGTCCCATGATTTTGAAAGATATTGCTGAGAAGATCCATATGGACATCTCAACGGTATCCAGGGTAGCCAACAGTAAAAGTGTTCAAACAGAGTTTGGTGTTATCCCATTAAAGTTTTTTTTCTCAGAAGGGATCTCTACCCAATCAGGGGAAGAAGTGAGTAGTCGGGAGGTGAAACATATCCTTAAAACATTAATTGAAATGGAAGATAAGCGCAAGCCACTTTCTGATGATAAACTTGAGAAACTACTTAAGGGAAAGGGATATATGATTGCTCGTAGGACAGTAGCAAAATACCGGGAACAATTGGCTATTCCAGTGGCCAGATTAAGGAAAGAGCTATAGTGGTAGGGAAACTGGCCAGGCTTTTAGCTTTGATATTTCATCCTCTTTGGATACCCACCTATCTTTTTGCTATAATTTTCCGGTTTATACCGGAACTGGCTTCACCAATTTCCATAGAGATAATGCCCAGGATGTTAGCAATGATTTTTGTTTTAACCGGTATCATTCCATTGCTAACCCTGGTGGTAATGAGATTGCCGTATTTCATAATGATCGTGCGACTATGGGTCAGGCAGTTGACCAATGGCAGTAGTACTACCCAGTCAATACTTCAACTAAGGCCTCAAATTGGCATGGTCCGAAAACAATCTCTAATACAAAGTTTCAATATGCATACCCGTTCTGAACGAGTAATCCCCTTCTTCGTGATTACCGCATTTTACCTGGCAGTTTCCGTGATGATGAGCGGCCGGTTAGGATGGGGCAGTTTCTTTATTATGGCCATGCTCACTATAGCAGTTACCAGCCTGATAGTCTCCGTAATTACCCTGTACTGGAAGATAAGTGTGCACAGCGTTGCTGTTAGTAGCGTAGTGGGCTTTCTACTGGCGGCTACATTGGCAAGGGCAGAATCGACCCTGCTATTCCCTGTGGCAGCTTGCATTACTGTTGCCGGGGCAGTCATGTCGT
>QIEB01000347.1 GCA_003229495.1 Flammeovirgaceae bacterium | reverse complement strand
CTGGCCCCTTGACTTGATCCTGGAAAAAGGATATGGGTTGGCCACCATCCACTGCGGGGATATTGACCCCGATTTTGATGATGGCTTTATGAATGGAGTCCATGCCTTGGTCGCCACTCGCCCTGGTGCTGATGAATGGGGTACTATTGCGGCCTGGGCCTGGGGCTTGTCGCGGGCCATGGATTATCTTGAAACTGATAAAAGAATCGACAATCAGAGAGTTGCTGTGATCGGGCATTCCAGACTTGGTAAAACCTCTCTGTGGGCGGGAGCCATAGATCAGCGTTTCGCTTTGGTTATTTCCAACGATTCCGGGTGCGGAGGAGCAGCCCTGTCAAGGAGACGGATAGGGGAAACTGTTGAGGTGATCAATACCAGTTTCCCACACTGGTTCTGCAAGAATTTTCATCAATACAACGGCAAGGAAGACGATCTGCCCCTTGACCAGCATATGCTTATAGCGCTAATGGCTCCCAGGCCTGTTTATGTGGCCAGCGCACAGGATGATCAGTGGGCTGACCCAAAGGGAGAATACACTTCACTTTTTCTTGCAGGTCCGGTGTATGAGCTTTATGGATTTGAATCCCTGAAAAGTGTTGAATTACCTTCGATCGATACCCCGGTCAAGACTGGCAAACAGGGATATCATATTCGTACTGGGGAGCATGCACTTACCGAATATGACTGGGAGCAGTATTTGAATTTTGCTGAGAAGCACCTGTAATCATACCAAATGGTGAAGGCCCGAAATCAAAGAGGCCAGGGAGTATGTTGATCAAAGTGAGGGGAACGGAGCAGGTGCCTGACGGATCAAAGAAGTAAGAATGAGAACCAGTCTGATTGAAAAAATCTTATTATATTGTTTTCCTGAATTTTCGCAACCATGAAAAATAATACTCGATTGTTACCTGCCTTGCTGCTTCTTGGCCATATGGCTATGATCAACGGGTCTGCTCAGGCGCAAAATAATTCCAGGTACCAAACCTTTAATTTTCTTGATTTTGATGTAAAGCTATTAACTGCATATAAGACCAACCCGGAGAACATTGATTATCTAAAATCTGCTATTGCCAAAGAGTTGGAAGCTCAGGGACTGCAGCAGAGCGAAAATCCTGACTTGGCAGTAAATATTGGGGTAGTGATAGAGGAAGAAGTACAAACCAGGGAGACTGACTATAACGATATGCGGTACATGGGTCAGAGGAATTACCAATGGGAAGTTGAGGAAGTCGTAGTTGGCGTTTATAAGGTGGGTACTATTTCGATTGAAATGGTTAACACTAAAGCCAATACCGCAGTGTGGGAGGAATCGTCAAGTAATGTACTTCAGAAGCAGAAGAATGTTCGTAAGCGTATAGATAAAGGTGTCGCACGGATCTTTAAGAAATTTGACGTGAACAAGCTGGGTTCTTGACGGACAATTTTTATTTATTCACCTGAAACCAACAAAAAAATGTTTAAGAATATAGTAGTTACCAGTGTCATGCTGATGTTGTTGATGATAACCCAAGCATCAGTTTCGGCCCAATCAGACTATCAAACCTTCGATTTCATGGAGTTTGACGTACAGGTACTGGTGGATGTTGAAAGAAGACCTGAAAATGTAGACTACCTGAAAGCTGCCATTCAAAGAGAACTAGAGGCCAAAGGTCTTACCCTCTCAGATAACCCTGATTTATTGGTCAACATTGGAGTGGTTGTCAAAGAAGAGGTCCAGACCCGGGAAACTAGTGTCAGGGAGATGCAATATTTGGGTCAAAGGAATTATGCCTGGCAAGTGCAAGAGGTACCGATAGGAACTTACAACGAAGGCACCGTGAATATCGATCTTGTAGACGCTGCCAAAAACGAACGGGTTTGGGAAGGTTCTGCCAGTGCGGTGATTCTTAAAAGCAACACCAAGATGCAAAAACGAATTGATCAGGGGATGAAGAAAGCATTTAAAAAGTTTGACCCAGTCAAACTTTAAAACTCCAAATTCCAAAAATACAAAATCCAACCTTTGGGTTAGCTCATGCCTTTTTTAATAAACCTTCTCCCTTCTCGAAACTACCTGTCGTTGATTTCAGGGGTTATATTACTTTTATTAATTTATTCCTGCGGGACCGATACCGAGAAGATTAGCTATAATAAAGACATACGGCCAATCCTCAACGAAAACTGCCTGACCTGTCACGGTGGGATTAAACAGCTAGGTGAGTTTAGCCTGTTATTTGAGGAAGACGTCTATCTACCCACAGAATCGGGTAAACCGGCCATTGTGCCAGGTAAGAGAAATAAAAGTGAACTTTATAAGCGGATTAGCCACGCTGATCCTGAATACCGCATGCCCCAAGAGGCTGACGCACTGTCAGCAGAACAAATTGAAATTATTGGCAAATGGATTGATGAAGGGGCAATTTGGGAGGCGCATTGGTCTTTTCAGGTTCCTGAGGTTCAGGAGGTCCCCGATGATTTGTCGAATTGGGCAATAAATAATATCGATGCATTCATTCTAGAGAGGCTTGAGCGGGAAGGTCTAAATCCTCAACCCGAAGCAGATCGAGAGACACTAGTTAGGCGTTTGAGCCTGGATTTGATTGGGCTGCCACCAAACCCCCAAGAGGTAGATAAATTTTTGAACGACAAGTCTTCGGATGCATATGAGCACCTGGTAGACCGTTTAATGGATTCTCCGCATTATGGGGAAAAGTGGGCAGCATTGTGGTTGGATCTGGCGCGATATGCTGACTCTAAAGGTTATGAAAAAGATCCACCACGTACCATATGGAGATACCGCGATTGGGTAATTAATGCTTTCAACCAGGACATGCCTTTTGATCAGTTTACTATTGAACAACTGGCGGGTGATCTGCTGGATGCTCCCACTCCTCAACAGTTAATAGCTACCGCCTTTAATAGAAACACCATGACCAATACAGAAGGCGGTACAGAGGACGAAGAGTTTCGGATAGCAGCGGTAATCGATCGTGTAAATACAACTTTTGAGGTATGGCAGTCCCTTACTATCGGTTGCGTTCAATGTCATGATCATCCCTACGATCCTATTAGACAAAAAGAGTACTATCAGGCATTTGCTTTTTTCAACGGTAGTCAGGACAGCGACCTAAGCCTGGAGCTACCGGTGTATAAACAATTTTCTAAGGAGGATGAAGAGGAAATTCTGGAATTGGTGGACAGGGTTAAGCTACTAAAAGCCCAGGCAGGGTCAGGTAGTAAGGGCTTTGTGGAAGAAAAGATTAAAGAAGCAATTTTCCCCACCCTGCTCCCCTCACAGGTAGATGAATTTAATAATGTTATAATTTATGGAGATGGCCTTTTGTCAAACTGGAGCAATAATGTAAATACCCAAAAAGATAAAGAGTATTATTTTCTGTATTCAAACATTGATTTTACAGACTTTGAGGGCATCACTCTCGAATTTTCTACAGGGGGCAAAGATGTAAATATCCTGGTATTTATCGATTCCTTAAAGGGTCAGCAACTATTGGCAATGGAATTACCCTTCACAGGAGGCCTTCGCGGTGCGGAATTTGAGGGGAAAAATAGATTCCAATCAAAAACCTGGAAATATGAACAAGTTGTATCCGGGCATCATAACCTGATTTTCCAAATGGTAAATACCTCAGGCAAGGCACCTGAAGGTATTGCAATGCTCAATAAGATTCAGCTTGAATATAAAAACCAGAGATTTGCTGATCAGAAATTGATTAGTCTGCAAAACAAATTGATGGATTTAAGAAAAAAAGCTGATCACACCCCTATTATGAGGGAGCGCAATGTCTTCCAACGAACTACAAATGTTTTAGAAAGAGGCAATTATCTGGTACTTGGAGAAGAAGTTCAAATGGGCGTACCTTCTTCACTTCCGGAATTTTCTAATGATCTCACACCTGATCGCCTTGGTTTGGCCTTATGGATGGTCAGTGATCAAAACCCCTTGACTGGCAGAGTTCTGGTAAACCGGTTATGGGAACAGTTGTTTGGCATTGGCATTGTTGAGACTGCTGAGGACTTTGGAACCCAAGGTTCACCACCTTCTCATCCTGAATTACTGGACTATCTGGCCAGGCAGGCATTGGATACCCATAACTGGAGCGTTAAAAATATTCTAAAGGAGATAGTGATGTCTGCCACTTACCGTCAATCTTCGAAAATGACTGCTGAAAAGTTAGAAAAAGACCCCTACAACAGATTGTTATCAAGGGGCCCGAGATTTAGATTGTCAGCTGAACAAATTAGAGACCAATCACTGACGGTGAGTGGTTTGCTTGAACGGAAGGTTGGCGGAAAAAGCGTAATGCCTCCTCAACCTGACGGCATATGGAATGTGGTTTATAGCAATCACAAATGGGAGACCAAACCGGAAGACAAATACCGCCGGGGAATCTACACTTTCTGGCGCCGGACTACCCCATATCCATCAATGATAAGTTTTGATAGCCCCAGTAGGGAGTTTTGTGTATCCAGGAGAATTCGCACCAATACTCCTTTGCAGGCGCTTATTACCTTGAACGACCCGGTATATCTGGAAACATCCATTGCCTTAGCCGGGCGCATGATAGAGGCTGCACCTAACGATACCAAACAAGCTATTCGGGCCGGTTATAAAATTGCTCTAAGCAAAGAACCAGACCAAGAAACAGTAGAGATATTAGCGGACCTTTACCATAATGCAAACAGGGAAATGAAAGGCGAATTAGTGTCTTCAGGGGAATACCAAAGTAATCAAATGGACGCTATGTCGGTGGTGGCTAACGCCATTATGAACCTGGACGAATTTGTAACCAAAGAATAATCGATTTATGAGCATCCTGGAAGAAGCGAGACTGGCACAGGCGGAGTATTCAACCCGCCGGCATTTTCTTAAAGCCTGTTCCATGGGCCTGGGAGCAGTGGCGTTGAACTCATTGACCGGACTAAACAGTTTTGCAGCTACCCCGGACGGCAGTACTAACCAGTTGGGCCTGCCCCATTTTGCTCCCAAGGCCAAACGAGTGATCTATCTACATATGGCCGGTTCACCTTCTCAATTGGAGTTGTTTGATTATAAGCCAGAGCTTGAGCGATTAAACCAGCAACTTTGTCCACCCTCATTATTAGAGGGAAAGCGTTTCGCTTTTATTAATGGAACTCCAAAAATGCTGGGGCCTCAGGCAAAATTTTCACAACATGGCCAATCCAGGGCCTGGGTATCCGATAGGTTACCAAAGTTTTCAAGTATGGTAGATGAAGTTTGCTTTTTAAAAGCCGTACATACCGACCAATTCAACCATGCTCCGGCCCAATTGTTGCTATATTCCGGCAGCCCCAGATTAGGAAGGCCAAGTATGGGGTCTTGGGTTACTTACGGTTTAGGGTCTGAAAACGAGGACCTGCCAGGGTTTGTGGTATTCGTATCAGGAGGCGGCACCCCAAGTGCGGGAAAAAGTGTCTGGGGAAGTGGCTTTTTGCCTACCGTTTATCAGGGTGTTCAGTGCCGTTCCCATGGTGAACCAGTACTTTATGTGAATAACCCAAAAGGGGTAAGCCGTAACCTTAGAAAGCAATCTATTGAGGCCATTAATAAAATCAACCAAAAGCAATATCAGGAGTTTCAGGACCCTGAGATACTGACCCGTATATCTCAATATGAAATGGCCTTTAAGATGCAGATGTCTGTACCCGATGCTATGGATATCAGTAAGGAGCCAAAATATATCCATAAAATGTATGGCACCGAGCCAGGTAAAACATCATTTGCCAACAATTGCGTGCTGGCAAGGAGATTGGCAGAAAGAGGTGTACGGTTTATTCAATTGTTCCATTGGGGTTGGGACTCACATGGTGCGGGTGCTGCTGAAGCACTAAACATCGGTTTCAAACAAAGATGTAAGGAGGTAGACGGCGCCATGACGGCTCTTTTGACAGACCTGAAACAGAGGGGATTGCTGGATGACACCCTGATAGTTTGGGGCGGGGAATTTGGTCGTACACCTATGATGGAGAATCGAAGTGGTGTAGATAACCCTTATTTAGGACGTGATCACCATACTGAGGCGTTTACCATGTGGATGGCAGGAGGAGGAATCAAACCAGGTATCAGTTATGGCGAAACCGATGAAATTGGCTATTATGGTATAAAGGACAGGGTCCATATACACGACCTGCAAGCTACTATTCTGCATACTCTGGGTCTGGATCACTTAAAGTTAACTTACCCATTTCAAGGACGGGATTTCAGGCTTACCGACGTGCATGGGAATTTGGTGAAGGGGATATTGGCTTAGGGTTTAGGGTCTTATGGAGATAGGGTGTTAGGGGACAAGGGAACAATAGATTAGTTTGATTAACAATTTCAGGATTGACCGGTTTGGTTTAGTTATGATCCTACCTTATAAATTTGCATTAAAATAAAATATCCCGTACATGCCACTATTTATGGATGTTCACCTGGGAGGTGCGGTAGTAGAATTGGAAGAAGTGAAGGAATAGTATTTTGATTAACGTCAGGACCTGACAAAGAATACGGACCTCAGGATACCGGATTATTAATTTCGTGGTCCGTAGATCTGATCGGCTGCTCCATATTCCAAGGCCCCAAGATCTGGTGCTTTTCCACTAAAGCCATCGTTAATATTCGGAAGGTGAATGGCCGCATCGATAGCTTTGGATTTTTCTTTTAACCGAAAGTTAACTGATTCAGGAAAGTAAACGGCATGGGGTTTTGTATAATCAGGGAGAACCATTTTTTCGAACACATCCAGGTCCACC
>QIEB01000352.1 GCA_003229495.1 Flammeovirgaceae bacterium | reverse complement strand
GCTTGTCGGTAAAGATGCCTCCTATGAACCTGTGGTTACCTTCAGCATAAATGCGTCTGACGGAGTAACAGCGGTATCAGAAGATCTGAAACAAGATACCTATAAACACTTCAAGGTGATTCAGGACATTGAGGTGATCCCAAACTTCATTGATCTCCATCGATTCAAAAAACAAAAGAAGGACCATTTCAAAACAGCTATCTGTCCGGAAGATGAAAAACTTATTGTCCATACCTCAAATTTCAGGAAGGTAAAACGGGTTGAGGATGTAGTAAGAATTTTCCACAATATCAGGAAGAAAATCAAGGCCAAGTTATTGTTGGTCGGTGATGGGCCGGAAAGGAACCATATTGAAACCTTCTGCAGGGAGCTGGATACCTGTGGTGATGTACGGTTCCTTGGTAAGCTGGAAGCAGTAGAAGAGGTACTTTCGGTAGCGGATCTTTTTGTTATGCCTTCTGAGAAAGAGAGTTTTGGGCTGGCAGCCCTTGAGGCAATGGCCTGTGAAGTGCCAGTAATATCTTCTAACGCCGGTGGACTACCAGAACTTATGGTTAACGGAAAAACCGGGTTTATGAGTGATGTAGGTGATGTGGAAGAAATGTCCAGAAATGCATTGTTCATTTTGGACGACAAAAACCTGCCTTCTTTCAAGGCACATGCATTGAAGCGGGCCCAGGACTTTGATGTGGAAAACATACTTCCTCTTTATGAAAAATTTTATATGGAAGTAGTAGATCGGACACATAAGGTTACTATCTGACTATCATCTTTTCAAAATTATATAACAAAATTTTTGTACTTAACCCCTCTTATCCACTAACTTTGGAGATATTAGCAAACATGGAAACATGAGTTCTTCAACAAAAACTATCATACCACAGCATAAAGGAACCAAAACACTATCCAGATATCCCTTTATAGAAAGATTGCTGAGGACCAACAGCGCTGTTCCAATTTCCATATTTCTGTTACTAGCGGCATTCTTGATGATTTGGGGATACTTGCATACCCAGATAGCGTGGTGGGTGCAGTCAGCAGTGTTCCTTTTTGGGCTGTTGCTGTTTAGCTTAACTGAATACATTGCACACCGGTACATGTTCCATATGATCACTGATACCAAATTAAAAGAGAAAATACAATATGCCTTCCACGGAGTGCATCATGAATTTCCAAAAGATACCGGTAGGCTGGCCATGCCTCCTATAGCCAGCGTATTTATAGTGTTGCTATTGTTTTTGCTTTTTATTAATACTATTGGTGAATATACTTTTGGATTTTTGCCGGGCTTTATCTCCGGTTACTCACTTTACCTGACAGTACATTATGTAGTTCATGCATACCAACCTCCGAACAATTTTTTTAAGGCACTGTGGATCAACCACGGTATTCACCACTACAAGGACCATGAGCGGGCATTTGGGGTAAGTTCGCCCCTTTGGGATTACATTTTCAGCACCAGACCCCGAAAATCAAAAAGTCACTCATAAGTGACTTTGAAAATATTGACGAGGGTCTCCCCCAAAATAACTTTACCTTAATATTATGATTTAACGTCTTCTGCGTGATCAGCAGTCTTTTCTACCGGAACTTTGGAATATGTAGGGCAAGATCTTTGAGTACAACTCGTTGCAAACAAGAACATAAGCACACCAATCACAACTGTTAACGACTTTTTCATTTTAACGAAATTTTTACCGAATTCAACACCATGAACTAACTAAATTATAAACAATAATTTAATTAACATAGTATATTATATTGATTATTTCTTCAAATATAGGAATAAAAGGTACCCAGTTTTTGTTAATAGTAAGAAATTTAGTACACGTATAGGGAATTGATGGGATTTGGAATTTAGCCAAACCAGCAAATTGCCACTTTTCAATACACATAGCCCTGAAATCCAATGAAAGGTTACCGATTCCGTGAGTACATAGCACCTCCTAATAATGGCAGGCCCGGTTTTGAGGATCTGCTAAAGATATTTATGCAATTGATGGTAGTTACCTCCGGAGATGTTGCTGAATCACTTGGCTGGCTCAATGAACTAGACCAACAACACAACCTCACAAATGACCAATATGGAATTGGGGATTTCATCGAAGACCTTAAAAAGAAAGGTTATTTACAAGAAAATCCTAAAGACGGGACCTTGGAATTAACCGCAAAAAGTGAACAGAAAATCCGCAAGTCTGCACTTGAAGAAATATTTGGCAAACTAAAGAAAACCAGCCGGGGGGACCATCACACCCATTTGTCAGGATTGGGTGATGAAACCGGTACTGATCGCAGGCCTTTCGAATTTGGTGACGCCCCGGAACAGATCGCTTTTACCGACTCACTTAGAAATGCTCAGGTTAACCATGGTTTTGGGGAGTTCATGATGACCCAGGATGATCTTGAAGTGATCGACAATGAGTACAAGTCGCAAACCTCCACGGTACTTATGATTGATATTTCCCACTCCATGATCCTCTATGGTGAAGATCGCATCACACCAGCTAAGAAAGTAGCCATGGCATTGTCGGAATTGATCACCACTAAATATCCTAAAGATACCTTAGATATCCTGGTATTTGGAAATGACGCATGGCAGATCAAAATCAAAGACCTCCCCTATTTGAAAGTGGGGCCGTATCATACCAATACCGTTGCAGGTTTGGAGTTGGCAATGGACCTGTTACGCCGGAAAAAGAACAAAAATAAACAGATTTTCATGATCACCGACGGTAAGCCTACCTGCATAAAACAGGGTATCAAATATTATAAGAATAGTTTCGGGCTGGACCGAAAGATTCTCCGTAAAACCTTAAATCTTGCCATACAGTGTCGTAAATTACAGATACCCATAACCACCTTCATGATCGCCTCTGATCCTTATTTGCAACGTTTTGTTAAACAATTTACCCAAGCAAATAATGGTAATGCCTATTATAGCAGTTTAAAAGGCCTCGGGCATTTGGTTTTTGAGGATTATCGTAGGAACCGCCGTAAAAAATTTTAGGAATCAGTATGAGTTATGAAAGTTTAACTGCGGAGCAGCTGTTCAGCATAAATTCGTTAGGCGAGTTAATAAAAACGAGCTATCGGCCCAAAAGTATAAAGAACGAATTAAGGGACAACCTTATTCAAAAGATCCGCCAGGGGGATGTTGTATTCCCTGGTATTTGGGGTTACGAAGAAACAGTGGTACCAGACCTGGAAAGGGCCATACTTTCCAGGCACAATATCTGTCTGCTGGGATTAAGAGGACAGGCAAAAACCAGGATGGCACGACAAATGGTGGACCTACTAGATGAATATATCCCGGTGATTGAAGGGACCGAATTGAATGATGACCCGTTAAATCCCATTTCTTCCCACGGGATGAGTATAATAGATAAACATGGCAATGACACTCCGATTGCCTGGCTTCAACGAGACCAACGCTATACTGAGAAACTTGCTACTCCGGACGTATCTATTGCAGATCTTATTGGTGACGTGGATCCGATTAAAGCCGCCTCTCTTAAGTTGCCCTACTCGGATCCCCGGGTGATCCACTATGGCCTGGTCCCGCGATCTCATCGAGGGATATTTGTGATCAATGAGCTTCCTGATCTGCAGGCACGGATACAGGTAGCACTTTTTAATATTTTACAGGAAGGAGACATACAAATCAGGGGCTTTAAATTGCGATTACCACTGGATATTCAATTTGTGTTTACCGCAAATCCGGAGGATTATACCAATAGAGGAAGCATCGTTACTCCTTTAAAGGACCGTATTGACAGTCAGGTCATTACGCATTATCCAAAGTCTATAGAAATAGGCAAGCAAATCACCCAGCAGGAAGCCCGTTTGAATGGTGAACAGAAAGAAAGGGTAGTCATGAATAGCATAGCGGAGGACCTGATTGAACAAATTGCCATCGAGGCCCGACAAAGTGAATACGTGGATGAAAAAAGTGGAGTGTCTGCACGACTTACCATTTCCGCGTACGAGAGTTTGTGGAGTACTGCAGAAAGACGGGCCCTGAAGCACCAGGACCAATCTACCTCCATCAGGATATCGGATTTTGTGGGAGTGGTACCTGCAATTACCGGAAAGGTAGAGCTGGTGTACGAAGGTGAGCAGGAAGGAGCCGGTTTAGTTGCCTATACCCTGATTGGAAAAGCAATCCGTCAACAGTTTGTCAATTATTTTCCCAATCCCGATGAATTCAGGAAGAAAAAGCAAGCAAACCCTTTTCAAAAGATCACTGACTGGTTCGGAGACAGTCATACTGTTGACGTCTTGAACGACTATAGTGACTCGGAATATAGGTCAGCATTAGACGTTATCCCTGGTCTCAGCGCCCTGGTTGACAAGTATCAATCCAAAACATCAAAGATTGACCGGTATTTTCTGATGGAATTTGCCCTTCATGGTTTGGCAGAATACAGCATGTTAAGCAAGAATCAGCTGGTTTCAGGGTTACAGTTCAAGGACCTGCTCAGCGGTATGTTTACCATGCCTGATCTGGAGGATGATGAATTAGATGAACTTTAGTTAGAAATAGCATGACGCTACCTGAAATTCAGCACCTGGTACGGCAAGGAGAAACGGAGACTTTAGAGTTTAAGACCAAAGCAAATCATCCGGAAAAGATTGTTAAAGAAATGGTGGCATTTGCCAACACCAAAGGAGGTCAACTATTGGTAGGGGTAAACGATCATGGGGAAATAACGGGCTTGTCTGCCGCAGAAGAAGAGCTATATTCACTTGAAAATGCTATCAGCAAATACTGCTTCCCAAGAATTAATTATCGATATGAAATTATCCCTGTCAGCGCTAAGAAAGCTATACTAATTTATACTATTTTTGAAAGTGAATTGAAGCCGCATTATACCCTGATTGAGCAACCTGAAAATCAACGTAAGGGTTATATTAGGGTGGCAGATCGAAGTGTTCAGGCAAGCAAAGAGATGAAGGAGATTCTCAGAAGGAAGCGGAAGAAGGCTGCAGTGCGATTTACCTATGGAGAGAAGGAAAAAGTGTTGATGAAGTATCTGGAAGAAAACGATTTCATCACTTTAAAATACTTTGCCAAATTAGCAGACATCAAGCCCTATCTGGCTTCCCGCACTTTGATCACCTTGGTGCTGGCCAAAGTGCTAAAAATAATCCCCCGTGAAGGCGAAGACTGGTACCGCTTCAATACTATGCCGGTATGATAAGAAACTGTGAGTTTTGAATTTTTATGGCTAAGGAAAAGAAAATATTTGTACTGGATACCTCAGTGATCCTTTATGATGCAGATGCCATCATGCATTTCGATGAGCACGATGTAGGCATTCCCATTACCGTCCTGGAAGAGTTGGATAACTTCAAAAAGGGAAATGATATAAAAAACTTTGAGGCCCGAGAGTTTATCAGACTATTGGATAATCTTTCAAAAGACCATACACTTCAAAACTGGATCCCACTAAACGGCAGGTCCAAAGGAAAGTTTAAGGTGTTAATGAGTACCCATAGCAAGTTGGACGCCGAAAAGATCTTTGCTGAAGAGAAAGCAGATCACAAAATTCTGAATGCCGCATTGCAATTGAAGCAGGAGGAAAAAACCCGGAAGGTGATATTGGTTACCAAAGACATCAATTTACGATTGAAAGCAAAGTCATTGAATCTTATCGCTGAAGACTACGAAACCGGTAAGATCAAGAACGTCAGTACACTTCACAGCGGCAAAACTGTGGTAGAACATGTGGACACCGAAATCATCAATGGGCTATACGATGAAGGCCATTGTACGCCAACATCCATTCTTAAGAACGGACAGCCCATCTGCAACGACTATTTTATACTTAAGAGCCCAAAAAACTCGGTATTGGCATACTACAATCCGGGAGAAAAGTGTATTCAAAAAGTTGAGAAAAAGCCGGTCTATGGTATAAGACCCCGCAATGCCGAACAAACCTTTGCCATCCATGCCATACTTAACCAAGAAGTGCGGTTGGTTACCCTTCAGGGAGTTGCCGGTTCAGGAAAAACCTTATTGGCGCTTGCGGGTGCGCTTGAACAACGAAGGAACTATAAGCAAATCTACCTGGCCAGACCTATTGTACCCCTGAGTAACAAAGACATCGGTTATCTACCGGGTGACATAAAGTCCAAACTGAATCCTTATATGGAGCCGCTGTGGGACAATTTGAAATTCATCCAGAATCAGTTTGGTGACAACGATAAAGAGGCCACCCGTTTAACTGAAATGGTCAATAGCGAAAAGCTGGTGATCACACCTTTGGCCTATATCCGTGGACGAAGTTTGTCTAATATATTCTTTATAGTGGATGAAGCCCAAAACCTCACACCACATGAAGTGAAAACCATCATCACCAGGGCAGGCGAAGGAACTAAGGTCTTGTTTACCGGAGATATTCACCAAATAGATACTCCTTATCTGGACAGTCAGAGTAATGGATTGAGCTATTTGATCGACCGCATCAAAGACCATCCCTTATATGCCCATGTTACATTAGAAAAAGGAGAACGGTCGGAGTTAGCCAATCTGGCAAATGAATTGCTTTGATAGTTTTGAGTTTTGAATTGTGAGTTTTTAGTTGTTGAAAAATGGTGACAAAAAAACTGGACGACCAATCACTCATACTTGTAACCATGTGACCCCTCTTCTTCACTCCCAGTCCAAGCACCATCCTGTTGACAAAATTGAAATAGGAAATAACTAAAGCAGCATCCAGAATAGCCCGGTCTTCCCAGCCTACCTCTTTCAATCGGACAATTATTCCGGTGTCCTCTATTTTTGCCGGATTGTTGGTCAATTTGTAAGCATAATCGCATAAAATCTTTTCACTGGAAGTTAGCACGATGCTATTATAGTCTTCTGCTAATTTTTGCACCCTTTCCGAATCCTTCCAATAGTGGTTTAATGCCTCAGCATGGTGCGAGATACAATATCCACAGTAGTTGGCAGCACTTACTACTACTG
>QIEB01000412.1 GCA_003229495.1 Flammeovirgaceae bacterium | reverse complement strand
GAACCTTGGTTGAATCGGAGATTAATTCCGCTGTTTTTCCTGAAGGATCTATCTCAACCCATCCTCCAGCTACGCTCAGGAAATAGATATGGCCATTGGGACCCCGAATTCCCGTTCTACTAAGACTTGGCAGGAGCAATGATTCATCAAAAAGAAAAAAACTACCGTCCCTTTCAAACCTGGCAAAACTACCCCTTTGAGTATCTGAAATCCAAAATTCATCTTCCTGACCA
Source organism: Flammeovirgaceae bacterium (assembly GCA_003229495.1). Classification (GTDB taxonomy): domain Bacteria; phylum Bacteroidota; class Bacteroidia; order Cytophagales; family Cyclobacteriaceae; genus SZUA-3. The sequence continues at coordinate 6,526 of QIEB01000412.1, read as the reverse complement.
AAAACAATTCCCGCCACATTACTGAAGGGAAAAATATAATCTGAGTCTTCCCCCTGAAATATAAAAAACCCACTGGGATCATAATACCCGATTCCTCCGTCTGCGATTGAAAAAAGTACAGCATCAGTGACAGAGGATTGAGCCATAGATGTAATGGACCTTGATGTCCCAACATCCGGTAAATTAATTCTCCTGACTGTATTATTTTCAGGATTAATGACAGCTATATATGAAAATCCATCCCAGTTAAAATCACCACCCACCCAAATCATACCGTAGTTGTCTTCCATTAATGCAATCGGGGCATCACTTTCATCAAAACCACGCTGATGAAAGTGATAATGTGTTAATTTGCCAGTTGAAGGATTAAGTCGGTTGAGTCCATTCACCCAGGTTGCTGCCCAAATGTCACCCCTACTGTCCATCATCAATGTTACAATGTTGTTGGAAGTCAGTGTAGTACTATCATCAGGATCGTGAAGAAGCTGTTGGACGATCCTATTTTTCGGATCATAGGAATAAATACCATTTTCATAGGGGAGGCTTCCCCAAATTAGTCCGTTTTCATCAATGAAAAGACCTTTTGACCCGAATAAATTCGAGACTAACTGATCGTCTCTTTTCATATTAAAACCCCGTAATGGGTGGAATGAAGCTGTTTCCAGTATTGGATTGTAATTCACCAGAACTGCGGTCACCGAATCTGAATTTTCACCAAATTTGGTCAGAACAAATTCCAGCCAATAATTGTGGGACTCAGGATCAATGGCCATATCAAGAGGACCGTCAAATGAATAAGTGTTTGGCGTCAAACTTAATTGTTTGAACAAGGTCGATTGTAAAAACAGCTCATCGGGCCAGCTATGATGCAAATTATGTTTTTTGGACTTAGGTTTGATCTTCAAAACTTTTCCGCTCATGCCAGCCCCGGCAACCCAAATAGTACCATCAGAGCTTTCACAAAGTTGCCAGGCCGAAGATCGTACAGGCAAAACTTGCGATTTATGAGTGTCAGGATCATATCTTAGTAAATGCGTAGGATAACTAGGCTCTGCTATTGATCCCACCCACAATCCACCTTTTTGATCTTCCAGGATCGAAAACACCACTGGATTCGACCTTCCTTTTGCCCCAGGTGCATAGGGACTACCCTCTTCATAGGTCATTCGTTGGAAAGCTTCCTTTCCCCGATCCATTTTATTAAGGCCACCATCAGTTCCAACCCAGAAATTTCCATGTCTATCTTCCAACATTCCACGAACAGCAGAAGACCATAGCGTGTTCTTATTTTCCGGGTCAGAGATATAGCTGGTAAATGAGTCACTTCCAGAGTCATATTTACTCAGAGCCCCTGAATTCCGATCAAAAAAAACGAAACCGGTACCAATCCATAGCGTGCCCTGTTTGTCTAAATATAAGCTCCTGATGTTGTCGTCTACCAGCTTTTTCGGATCACTGGGATCGGCGTAGTACCTTTTAAATGATCCCGTTTCCCGGTCAAAACGGTTCAGTCCATTTTCCGTACCAAACCACAATTGCCCATTAACATCTTCAATGGCACAAAGAACACGAGGATGACTAATGGTGGTACTGTCATCAGGATCATGAGTAAAATTCTTAAATGTTTCTGAAACCGGGTCAAATCTGTAAAGACCACCACCATAAGAGGTTACCCAAAGTATATCATACTTATCCCAGTAGAGATTCTCAATGTATGGATAGGTGAGGGAGGTAGTCTCCCCGATGGAATCACCAGGCATATTTTTATAGGTCAAAAACGAATAACCATCATACCTATGGAGGCCGCCATGTGAGCCAAACCACATGAAACCGTAAGGACCCTGAACAATCGAATTGACATTATTTCCCAATCGGCCTCCCGGGAGCTTGAATTCCTCAATAATGTAGTCAAGCTCCGAATCCGGAGTCACTTCCTGAGCATGAATGATGAAAGGAAGAAAGAGAATAAGGGGTAAGATATTGATTAGATAGTATCTCATAAATCAACTGCCATTAATATAATTAATGTTTGATCTAAAATCCTCATTATTCCTACTACAACGGTAATTCAATTTTAAATTCTGTGCCAGCTCCTTCTTTCGTCTCAACATTTAATTCACCTCCGTGCCCCTTAGTCACGATATCATAACTCATGCTTAAGCCCAATCCAGTGCCCTCACCGGTTGGTTTAGTGGTGAAAAACGGCTGGAAAATCTTCTCCTTTATATCCTCAGGGACTCCGGGACCATTATCCCTCACACTAATTTCCACCATTCCATCTTTCATTTGGGTCTTTACGATAACCTCAGGGCTTTCCACCCCTTTAACCGCCTGAAAAGCATTATTGATCAGATTCAGTAAAACTCTTCCAATATCCTGGGGAACGACTTCGATCCTCGGAAGGTCATCAGCAAGCTGGGTCTTAAAATCAGCATTAAAACTTTTGTCTTTGGCCCTGAAACCATGATAAGCCAGGCGTAAATATTCATCAGCCAACGCATTGATATCTGTGGGCTCCTTTTCTCCGGTACTGGAGCGGGAGTGCTGGAGCATACTTTTAACTATGGCTTCTGCCCTTTTGCCATGGTGCATCACTTTTTCTTCATTGTCCAATAAGTTCTTTGCTATTGTTTTTGCATCAGAGGTGTTTCCTTTATCTATTTCTTCATTCAACTCCTCGATCAATTCTCTATTTACTTCTGAGAAGTTGTTAACAAAGTTTAAGGGATTTTGGATTTCATGGGCTATACCTGCGGTGAGCTCTCCTAATGAAGCCATCTTCTCGGAGTGGATGAGTTGATTTTGGGTGGATTTTAATTGGTCATAAGCTTTTTCAATTTTGGTTTTGGATTTTTGTTTGGCCCTGTTATTTCTGTATAAGAATATCGCTATAACTATGAGGGTAAATGAGCTTCCCAGAAAAGCATTGGTCTTTAATCGGTTTTTATAGGCTATTTGAGCGATTTCCAATTCTTGCTTCTTCTTTTCATTCTGAGTTATCATATCCTTAATCACCTGAATATTTCCGGAACCATATAACTTTTTCTCAGTTTCGGAAGCTAATTTGAAGTAAAACAGTGCTTTTTCGGGATCTGTAAATTCATAAAGCCCTGCCAAGGTGGTACTTCCGTCCAAAATGCCTTTTATATACAATATTTTATTTGCCTCCTCAATTGCCTTTTCTGCATAATAGATACTGGAATCCTTTTGATTCATTTTATTGTAGAAGGTGGAAATATCATTATAGGTATTTGAAGTGTGAAAAACTTCCTCACTTCTTAGGCTGGTTTTCAATGTGGTACGCAGGTCTGCAAGTGCTAACTCCGGTTTATTTTGTTTAAGCAAAACCTTGGCCCTTAGATTATACCAGGCTGGATAAACATCATATTGGTAAGTATATCTTGAATTATTGATTTGGTCAAAAGTCTCTCGGGATCTGTCAAGGTATACAATGGCCGAATCCAAATTGCCCATTGCTTCATGTGCTTGTGCTATTCCATAAAACCCGAAGGCCACGCCCACAATGTCTACATCCCCACGAGGTATCAGTTTCCAGTAATATTCCAAAGATTTTTTGTAGTCACCCAGGAAATAATATATTTCCGCCAAATTATCATAGGAGCGGCCTACGCCTGTTTTACGTACACCGAGCCCTTCGGCTTTGTCGATAGCTCCCAAACCTAATTCCAGGGCTTTAGGCAGGTTGCCTTGCTTCATTAAAGCCTCTCCGATTATTCCCATTGCTACTATTTCATCAGGTACATTTCTGATATTTTGAAATGCTTCTATTGCTTTTTCTCCATAGGAAATAGCGGAATCTGGATTTATATGGAGATAATTTCCAGATATCATGCGGAGAATTGAAGCCCGTGTTGAATCTGATTGTTGCTTGCTGATTTCCCGTTTCAAGCTGTCTATTTCAGCCAGTAAGATTGAATTGCCGGCTTGTCCAAAGACAGGGCTGGTTGAAACGATAACTAAAAAGATTAAGATATATAACTTTCTCATTTCTTATGATTGAAATGGAATAATCATGATAAATTCTGTGCCTTTTTCTTCATTGGTATTTACCTCAATCTGTCCTCCGTGCCCATTAGTCACGATATCATAACTCATGCTTAAGCCCAATCCTGTTCCTTCACCGGTAGGCTTGGTAGTGAAAAAAGGCTGGAATATTTTGTCTTTGATGTCATCGGGAATGCCGGGGCCATTGTCTTTTACTCTTATCTCAACTTTCCCATCTGTCTTAATAGTACTAACTGTGACCATAGGATTGTCAACATCTTTTACCGCTTGAAAGGCATTGTTGATTAGATTTAGCAATACCCTTCCAATATCCTGGGGCACTACACTAATCTTTTGGAGGCTTTCATCAAGATCTGTCTTGAAATCGGCATTGAAAGATTTGTCTTTAGCTCTAAAGCCATGGTAGGCTAATCGTAGATATTCATCAGCCAATGCATTGATATCGGTGAATTCCTTTTCTCCGGAGCTGGTGCGGGAATGCTGCAGCATGCTTTTGACAATGCCTTCAGCTCGTTTGCCGTGGTGGACGATCTTATCTTCATTTTCGAGGATATCCTTGGTGATTGCATTTACTTCATGTTGATCACCTTTTGTCTGAGCATCTTTTAATTCTTCAATTAACTCTTTGTTTACCTCTGAAAAGTTGTTGACAAAATTCAATGGATTCTGGATCTCGTGGGCAATGCCGGCAGTAAGCTCTCCCAGGGAGGCCATTTTTTCGGAGTGGATGAGCTGGGATTGGGTGGATTTTAATTCTTCATATGCTTTTTCAATTTTCTGTTTAGCCTGCTGCTTGTTGCGATTATTTCTATACAAGAAAAAAACAATAAGGACAAGTGTGAAGGTGCTGCCAATCAATGTATTTAATCTTCTACGGGACTGCGATTCCTTTCTGGCATTTTCTACTTCGTACTCTCGCTGTTGAACATCAAAATCCTTAAAATCAGCAAAGTTGATCATTTTAGACATGTTTGAAAGGCTGTCTGAATAAGCGAGTGCTGTTTTGTGGTAACTCAAAGCTTTAGCAGCATCACTTTGCTCATAGAACGCTGAAAAGAACAAGCTGGCATTAATTATATTGGTATATAGTTTATTTTCTATGGCGATTTGCAACGCAACTTCCGCATAAAATAGGCTGGAATCCATTTGCCCGGTTTCTTGAAATATTTTTGCAATTTTCAATCCTGTTTCAGATTTAAATGATTCTCTTCCCTCTGAAAGAGTAAAGGATTTTTTGAGGTAAAAAAGGGCCGAATCAGTACTGCCAATGAGACTGTAAATTGACCCAAGTTCGCGGTATGTGACAAGCATGACCCAATTTAACTTAGTAGATTCGCCTAATCGACTGGCGTCATAACAAACCTGAAAGGCTGAATCTACCTGGTCCAGTGCAAAATATGATTGTCCCAACTTGGCGCCAGAGATAGCAGAAAACCTGGTATTACCAATAGCATTGAATAATGAATATCCGTTTTGATAATAACGAAGCGATTTTTTGTAATTTCCAGTATTGTAATAGTCATTTCCAAGGTTGATCAAAAGCTTGCCCTTTAAGTCCTTCACGTCTGATTCTTCAGCCTTCCTCAAGCCTTCCAGATCAATCCTTAACGCCTTGGAATAGTTGCCAAAGGTGGAGTGTGACAAGCTAAGCAGCTGTAATGCAAACAACTCACCTCGTACAAATGAAATGGATCTAGACAATGAAAGTGCTTTTGTTGCATAGTAAATGCCGGAATCGGGACGGCTGAACACCATGAAACTGGCCAACTCATTCCATACATTCACCTGGTTGGTATCTTCTGATATTACACGGTTTACCCTTATAAGGCTATCGTATTGCGGTTCCACATCAATATTCTGACTGAAACTGACTTGCAAGGTAACTGCGTAAATAACTATAATTAACAGATTCTTCATTTCAAAGGCAGGTTTATCAGAAACTCTGTCCCTATCCTCTCTTTGCTCTTTACTTCAATCTTTCCGCCATGCCCCTTAGTCACGATATCATAACTCATGCTTAAGCCCAATCCAGTGCCCTCACCGGTTGGCTTAGTGGTAAAGAAGGGTTGGAAGATTTTGTCCTTTATGTCATCAGAAATTCCCGGACCATTATCCCTCACACTAATTTCCACCAATCCATCTTTCATTTGGGTCTTTACCGTAACCTCAGGGCTTTCCACCCCTTTAACCGCCTGAAAGGCATTATTGATCAGATTCAGTAAAACCCTCCCAATTTCTTGAGGCACAATATTGACTTTAGGAAGGTCATCAGACAGTTCTGTTTTAAAGCTTGCATTAAAAGTTTTGTCTTTGGCCCTGAAACCATGATAAGCCAGGCGTAAATATTCATCAGCCAGCACATTGATATCGGTGGGTTGCTTTTCTCCGGTACTGGTGCGGGAGTGCTGTAGCATGCTTTTTACGATTTGCTCTGCTCTCTTTCCGTGATGGACGATCTTATCTTCATTATCCAAAATATCTTTACCTATGATTTCGGCTT
>QIEB01000592.1 GCA_003229495.1 Flammeovirgaceae bacterium | reverse complement strand
ATTCATGGCTCACGATGAAAAAAATGAGTGTGGTATGGGAGATACCGTGAGGATCATGGAAACAAGACCGCTTAGCAAGCTCAAAAGGTGGCGCTTATTAGAAATAGTAGAAAAGGCTAAATAAGATGATTCAACAGGAGAGTAGACTAAATGTAGCGGACAATAGTGGTGCCAAGGAAGTTTTAGTCATCAGAGTATTAGGTGGTACCCGCAGACGCTATGCTAGTATAGGAGACAAGGTAGTGGTAACAGTTAAGGATGCGTTATCATCCAGTAGCCTGAAAAAAGGTACAGTTTCCAGAGCGGTAGTGGTAAGAACAAAGAAGGAAGTTCGACGCAAAGATGGATCGTATATCAGGTTCGAAGACAATGCGGTAGTGTTGCTGAGTGCCACTGATGAACCAAGAGGTACCAGAATTTTTGGTCCTGTGGGTCGTGAACTGCGTGAAAAGCAATTTATGAAAATTGTATCTTTGGCTCCTGAAGTAGTTTAGATTAATGAAAAAGATAAGAAAATTACACATAATTAACGGAGACACAGTTAAAGTGATTTCCGGGAACTCTCGAGGGAAAACCGGGAAAGTACTGCTTGTAGAACGGGTCAAATATAGAGCCATTGTTGAAGGATTGAACATGGTAACTAAACATGTGAAGCCCTCAGCTTCCAACCCCCAGGGAGGTATTGAAAAAACTGAAGCTTCTATACACCTAAGCAATTTGATGCTGGTGGATCCTGCTACCGGCGAACCAACCCGGATTGGTAGAAAAAGGGATGAGAAAGGTAAGTTGCAAAGATATTCAAAGAAAACCGGAGAAATTATTAAAAATGGCTAGCCCAAGACTAAAGGAAAAATACATTGCCGAGATAGTTCCGGAGCTTAAAGAAAAGTTCCGGTATAAATCCGTGATGCAAGTCCCCAAGTTGACTAAGATATGTGTTAACAAGGGTGTTGGAGATGCGGTAAATGACAAAAAACTGGTTGATCTTGGTGTAGAGGAATTATCAATAGTAACCGGTCAACTGGCGGTACCTACCAAAGCAAAAAAGTCTATTTCAAATTTCCATCTTCGGGATGGCATGCCTATTGGAGCACGGGTCACCTTGAGAGGAGACCGCATGTATGAGTTTTTAGATAGACTTATGACTGTGGCATTGCCCAGGGTAAGGGATTTTAGGGGTATTAACGACAAGAGTTTTGACGGTCGTGGAAACTATACTTTGGGTGTTCAAGAACAGATAATATTCCCAGAAATCAGTATTGATAAAGTAAACCGAATATCTGGTATGGATATAACATTTGTTACTACTGCAAATTCTGACGAAGAAAGCTATGCGTTGTTGAAGGCATTTGGAATGCCTTTCAAGAATCAAAATAAAAACTAAAATGGCAAAAGAATCAATAAAGGCTAGGGAAAGAAAAAGAGAGCGAATGGTTGCTAAATACGCTGCTAAAAGAAAAGAGTTAAAGGCAGCTGGCGACTATCTTGGGCTGGACAAATTGCCTAGAAATGCTTCCCCGGTAAGGCTGCACAACCGTTGCAAACTAACAGGCAGACCAAAAGGTTACATGAGAAAGTTTGGTATCAGCAGAGTAACCTTTCGGGAGATGGCCTCCAAGGGTATGATTCCAGGAGTTACTAAAGCAAGCTGGTAAATATTCGGGCACTTATACTTTATAAAATTAAAAGTTAACTAACTTTGCAGGCCGGTTCGGCAAACCGTTTTTTAGAAAATTGAAAAGAACATGACAGATCCAATTGCTGACTATTTAACCCGGTTGCGAAACGCCATTAAAGCGAACCATCGGATTGTGGAAGTTCCTTCCTCTAATGTTAAGAAGGAGATCACCAAGGTGTTGCATAACAAAGGATATATTAGGAACTATAAATTTGAAGATGAGCCAGGGCCTCAGGGTACCATAAAGGTAGCGCTAAAGTACAATCCAGATACCAATACTTCTTCAATCCAACAATTGGAAAGAATAAGTAAGCCGGGCTTAAGAAAGTATGTCAATGCAGAGACTCTGCCAAGAGTACTTAATGGTCTGGGTATAGCTATATTATCCACTTCCAAGGGGATAATGACGGATAAAGAGGCCCGAAACCTGCATATTGGAGGTGAAGTATTGTGTTACGTGTATTAAGATTGATTAACAAATGTCAAGGATAGGTAATAAACCCATAGTCGTTCCGGAGAATGTAACAGTAGACATATCCAATGACAATATGGTAACTGTGAAAGGACCTAAAGGTGAACTACAACAGCAAGTTGATCGGGATATTGAGGTCAATTTGGCTGATGGTGAGCTCAGTTTTAAGAGACCCACAGAACAAAAGCGACACAAATCAATCCATGGCTTATTCCGGTCGTTGGTAAACAATATGGTGGTTGGAGTTATGGATGGATATAAAAAGGAATTGGAATTCGTTGGGGTTGGTTACAAAGCATCGGTCCAAGGTAATTTGTTAGAGTTGAGTCTCGGGTACTCACATAGCATCTTTTTTGCTGTTCCCGATGAGATTTCCATTAAAGCAGAAACTCAGAAGGGAAAGAACCCAATCGTTACATTAGAAGGAATTGACAAACAACTAGTTGGTCAAGTGGCTGCCAAGATAAAGTCCCAAAGAAAAGTTGAGCCTTACAAAGGAAAAGGCATACGGTTCGTGGGGGAACAGGTTAGACGTAAAGCTGGTAAGACTGCTGCAAAATAAAGGGTATGGCGACTAAAAAAGTAAGAAGAAGACTGCGTATCAGGCAGGGAATTCGAAGACGGCTTTCCGGGACTTCTGAAAAGCCTCGTTTATCGGTATTTAAAAGCAACAAGGCTATATATGCTCAGATCATTAATGATGAAAATGGTCATACAATTGTTGCTGCTTCATCAAAAGAACTTGGAAACTCAGGTGTCAATATTGAGACTGCCAAAGAGGTGGGTAAGAAATTAGCGGAAAAAGCTACCGGCAATGGAGTAGAAAGAGTGGTATTTGATAGAGGGGGTTATGTATATCACGGCAGAATTAAGGCCTTAGCGGAAGGTGCCAGAGAGGGTGGATTAAATTTTTAAAGCAAAATATGTCTCAAAGTAACATTAAGTCAGTAAAGGCCAGTGAAATCGATCTGAAGGAAAAGGTAGTGGCCATCAAAAGAGTGGCCAAAGTTGTTAAAGGAGGTCGAAGATTCAGTTTTTCCGCGATTGTGGTAGTAGGTGATAGTAATGGTGTGGTTGGCTTTGGATTAGGAAAAGCAAATGAGGTAACCGATGCTATTACCAAGGGCATAGACGATGCCAAGAAAAACCTGGTAAAAGTTCCTGTATATAAAAATACAGTACCCCATCAAGCCATTGGCAAATATGGGGGAGGCCTGGTTCTATTGAAACCTGCGGCGCCTGGTACTGGTGTTATAGCTGGCGGAGCGATGAGAGCGGTTTTGGAGAGTGCAGGTATTAAGGATGTATTGGCCAAATCTAAGGGTTCCTCAAACCCTCACAACGTAGTTAAAGCTACTTTTAACGCGTTGGGACAAATGCGTGATGCATATGCCATTGCACAACAACGTGGAGTTTCATTGTCTAAAGTGTTTAATGGTTAATGGGGATGGGAAAAGTAGAAGTCACACAAGTTCGCAGCACCATAAGAAGACCAAAGCGACAAAAACTAACCATCAAAGCGTTGGGTCTTGGGAAACTCCATAGAACGGTAACGCATGAAGCTACCCCCCAGATAATGGGAATGATTAATAAGGTTAGGCATTTAGTTACTGTAACAGAACTTTGATATGAAATTGCATACTTTAAAGGCCAACGAGGGGTCAACAAAGGATAGGAAAAGATTAGGTCGTGGACAAGGATCTGGTAGAGGAGGAACCGCTACCCGCGGACATAAGGGAGCTAAATCCAGGTCAGGCTATTCTCGAAAATTTGGCTTTGAAGGGGGCCAGATGCCGTTACAGAGACGTATCCCAAAGTTCGGATTTAAAAACCCCAATCGTAAAGAATATAAAGCTATCAACCTGGATACTATTCAGGGGTTAGCAGATTCATCTAAAGAAAAGACTATAACAGTCGAGCTTTTGATTGCCAATGGTTTAGTAGGTAAAAGGGATTTAGTAAAAGTATTGGGCCGAGGGGCTTTGACCGCTAAAGTTGAAGTATCCGCTCATGCGTTCTCAGCCACCGCACTGGAATCTATAGAAAAGGCTGGAGGTAAAGTAGTGATAGCAGGATAATGAAAAGATTTTTTCAGACCATAAGAAATATGTTCTCGATCGAAGATCTGAGGGTCAGGATCCTTAATACTATAGGGTTCCTGATCATTTTTCGTTTGGGGTCATTTGTGGTTTTGCCGGGAGTTGATCCTGATAAACTCACTCTTCCCGGCGGGATGTTTGATTTTCTGGATATTTTCCTGGGAGGAGCTTTCAACCGGGCATCGATATTTGCTCTGGGGATCATGCCGTACATTTCTGCCTCGATTGTAATTCAATTGTTAACGGTGGCTGTACCTTATTTCCAAAAGATGCAAAAGGAGGGCGATTCTGGCCGCAAAAAGATGACCCAGATTACCCGGGTCCTGACCATTGCCATTACAGCTGCTCAAGCCATAAGTTATATTGCGGTGACTATTCCTGCGGAAGCCATATTGGTGGAAAATCGATTTTTCTTTACTATAACCTCCGTAGTACTTATCACTACCGGAACCATGTTTTGTATGTGGCTTGGCGAGAAAATAACCGATAAGGGAATAGGCAACGGTATTTCTATGTTGATCATGATAGGAATAATTGCAGGTTTCCCGCAAGCCTTAATACAAGAGGCTGCGGCCAAAGGAATGCAAGGCGCTTTACTTTTTATTCTGGAAATTCTGGCGCTGTTCTTCGTGGTGATGGCAGTGGTAATGCTCACTCAGGCGGTACGACGCATCCCTGTCCAATATGCCAAACAGGTAGTGGGCAATAAAGTATATGGCGGGCAGCGTCAATACATTCCTTTAAAGGTTAACTCGAGCGGGGTAATGCCTATTATCTTCGCCCAGGCCCTGATGTTTATTCCGGGTATGGTTGCTGGATTCTGGAGGGACAGTAGCGATATTGCCAATACTATTGGAAATACATTCAACGATTTCACATCGTGGCAATATAATGTGGTATTTGGTTTACTGATAATAGTGTTTACGTTCTTTTACACAGCTATTACTGTAAACCCCAATGATATTGCCGATAATTTAAAGAGAAATGGAGGTTTTATACCGGGCATTAAGCCTGGTAAACAAACCTCAGAGTTTATCGATAACATACTTACGAGGATAACCTTTCCAGGATCGTTTTTCCTGGCTATCGTGGCTATTTTACCTGCAATAGCCAGTATGGCGGGAGTCACCCGTGGATTTTCATACTTCTATGGGGGTACTTCACTGTTGATTATGGTTGGGGTGATTCTTGATACATTGCAACAGATAGAAAGTTATTTGTTGATGAGGCACTATGAAGGTCTTATGAAATCCGGAAGAATAAAAGGACGGTCTCAAAACATTGCGGTGGCATAGGAATAATATGATCCATTATAAATCCAGCGATGAGATCGCATTAATCAAGCAAAGTGGGGAAATTCTCAGTCGGGCCCATGCAGAGGTAGCGAAGTTGGTAGCCCCGGGAGTATTCACCGAAAAACTTGATCAGGTAGCAGAAGAATACATCCGGGATCATGATGGGGAGCCTTCCTTTAAGGGATATAATGGATTTCCAGGGTCCTTGTGTATATCGATCAATGAACAGGTTGTTCACGGGATACCAGGAAGCCACCAACTACGGGAGGGAGATATTGTCTCCATCGATTGTGGGGTATTGTATAAGGGTTTTCATAGCGATGCCGCTTATACTTATCCTGTAGGAGAAGTTACAGAGGAGGTGCGAAATTTATTGAAAGTAACCAGGGAGTCACTTTACTTAGGTATTGAAAACGCAAAGGCGGGAAACAGGATTGGTGACATTGGGTATGCAATACAGATGTATGTGGAGGAATATGGATTCAGTGTGGTTCGGGAATTAGTGGGTCATGGGATCGGGAAGACTTTGCACGAAAGTCCGGAAGTTCCCAATTATGGCAAGAGAGGTAGGGGTACAAAACTGAAATCGGGATTGATCCTTGCTATTGAGCCAATGGTCAACATGGGTGAGCGAAATGTGGTTCAGGAATCAGATGGGTGGACAATCCGGACTAGCGATCATCAGCCATCAGCTCATTTTGAGCACACAGTGGCAGTGATGAATGGGATTCCGGAAGTATTGACCACTCATAAGTATATAGAGGAAGTATTTCAGATATAATGGCTAAACAAGCATCCATAGAACAAGATGGTACTATAATCGAAGCGCTTTCAAATGCAATGTTCCGGGTTGAACTTGAAAATGGACACCAGGTAGTCGCTCATATTTCCGGAAAGATGAGAATGAACTACATTAAAATACTTCCCGGTGACAAAGTAAAATTGGAGATGTCCCCTTATGATCTAACCAAGGGAAGAATAGTGTACAGATATAAATAGCAAAGAGATGAAAGTAAAAGCATCTGTAAAGAAACGTAGTACCGACTGTAAGATAATTCGCAGAAAAGGCAAGGTATATGTCATTAACAAAAGAAACCCTCGCTTCAAACAACGACAGGGGTATATTTAAATTGAAATAAATGGCTAGATTTTCAGGAGTCGATATTCCGGATCAGAAAAGGGGCGAAATAGGCCTGACCTATATATATGGTATAGGTCGCCGTTCTGCCCAGAACATTTTGACAAAGGCTGGTATTGACTGGGACAAGAAAGTTAATGAATGGACGGACGAGGAATCCAATCAGATCCGGGCTATCATTAGTGAAGAGTTCAAAGTTGAAGGTGTCCTCAAATCTGAGGTGCAATTAGGTATTAAGCGACTACTGGATATCGGATGTTACCGAGGCCTTAGACATCGCAAAAGCATGCCGGTGAGGGGTCAAAGGACCAAAAACAATGCTAGAACCCGTAAGGGTAAAAGGAAAACCGTTGCTAATAGGAAAAAAGCCGTTAAATAGCATTTGATAATTAATAATTATGGCGCAGAAAAGAAAAGACAAAGCAAAGAAGCGAGTAGTAGTAGTTGAGCCAGTGGGACAGGCCCATATCCGGGCTTCTTTCAACAATATCATAATTTCGTTGACCAATAACTCCGGGCAGGTAATTTCGTGGGCATCAGCTGGGAAGATGGGATTTAAAGGTTCTAAAAAGAACACTCCATATGCCGCACAAATGGCCGCGGAAGATTGTGCCAAGAAAGCACATGATCTGGGGTTAAGAAAAGTGGAAGTATTTGTCAAAGGACCTGGTTCAGGTAGGGAATCGGCTATTAGAACCATTCAAAATACTGGCATTGAGGTAACAGCAATCAAGGATGTAACACCACTTCCCCACAACGGCTGTCGCCCAGCAAAAAGAAGAAGAGTTTAATTTATAAAAATATAAAGGTAGATGGCTAGATATACAGGACCACGTGCCAAGATTGCCAGGAGATTTTCAGATGCGATTTTTGGATCTAGTAAAGCAGTATCCAAAAAAGCATATCCTCCGGGACAACATGGTCGGGGAAGAAGGCGTAAACAATCTGAATATGCCGTTCAGTTGCTTGAAAAACAAAAAGCCAAGTATACCTATGGCATTTTGGAACGACAATTCGCCAACCTTTTTCATAAGGCATCTAGAAAGGAGGGAATAACCGGAACAGTTCTACTACAACTTTTGGAGGCCAGACTGGATAACGCGGTATTTCGATTGGGTATAGCCCCAACCAGAAGAGCAGCACGTCAGTTGGTATCACACAAGCACATCATTGTAAATGGCCAAATTGTAAATATTCCCTCTTTTACACTGAAACCTGGAGACAAAGTCGGTGTTAGAGAGAAATCCAAGTCACTGGAAGCTGTGGTAGATAGTTTAACAGGCAGGCCTGGCAAAAAATTCTCCTGGATGGAGTGGAACGCTGATTCCATGGAAGGCACCTTTATAAATGTACCTCCGAGGGAGGAGATACCTGAGAATATTCAGGAACAATTGATCGTTGAGCTGTACTCCAAATAGTGCACTTGACAACTATAAAAAAGATATTTATCGCTATTTAAATCACCAAGTAATATGTCAATATTATCATTTCAAATGCCTGAAAAAGTGGCAATGGATAAAGCCGATGATTTCAACGGTTTATTCATCTTTAAACCTCTGGAAAAAGGTTATGGTGTAACAATTGGTAATGCGTTGCGTCGCATCCTGTTATCTTCTTTGGAAGGTTATGCCATTACCGGGGTCAAAATACCAGGTATATTGCATGAATTTTCAACTATCGAAGGAGTTCTAGAAGACGTATCAGAGATTATTCTGAACCTGAAAATGGTTCGTTTTAAAAAGATCGCCGACGTAATCGATAGCAAGGTAAACCTCTCCATTAGTAACCAGAAAGCATTAAAGGCCGGAGACATTGCAAATTTTACCAACTCATTCGAGGTGCTTAACCCGGATCTTTTGATCTGCCAGTTGAACGAGTCGGTAACTCTTGAATTGGAGCTGACCATTGAGAAAGGTCGTGGGTACTTGCCCGCTGAAGAGAGCAAACCGAGTGAACAAGTATTTGGTTTCATTCCTATCGACGCGGTATTTACCCCAATTGTAAACGTCAAATACAACGTTGAGAACACCCGGGTTGAACAGAAAACGGACTATGAAATGTTAATTCTCAACATTGAGACCGATGGGTCTATTCATCCGGAAAATGCCTTGAAAGGTGCTGCCAATATACTTATTCAACATTTCATGCTATTCTCTGATCAAACTATGTTCCTTGAATCGGTCGACCAAGGAGAGCCGGAAACAGTAGATGAGGAAATGCTTCATATGAGGAAACTTCTTAAAACTCCTTTGAATGATCTTGATCTATCAGTAAGGGCATATAACTGCCTTAAAGCAGCTGACGTTAAGACGCTTGGGGACCTGGTAAGGTTGGAGATTTCTGATATGATGAAGTTCAGGAATTTTGGTAAAAAATCACTGGCTGAATTGGAGCAATTGGTTGCCGATAAAACCCTGACCTTTGGTATGGATTTGTCAAAGTATAAACTAGAGGAGGACTAATAAATGAGACACGGGAAAAAGATAAATCACTTGAGTAGGACGGCTTCGCATCGTAAAGCCATGCTATCTAATATGGCTACTTCCCTGATTCAAAATAAAAGAATTGTCACCACGGTAGCCAAGGCCAAAGCGCTTCGGAAATACGTGGAACCAATTATTACTAAAGCCAAAAGTGATACTACCCATTCCAGACGTATGGTATTCCGCTATTTACAGGATAAAGAATCCGTTAGTATTTTGTTCAACGAGGTTTCAGAAAAAGTAGCAGATCGAGCCGGTGGTTATACGAGAATTTTAAAAACTGGAAATAGGCTTGGTGACAATGCCAGTATGTGTGTGATCGAATTGGTAGATTATAACGAAGCTTTGCTTAAAGAGTCCAAACCTAAGAGGGCTAAGACCCGTCGAAGTCGTCGGGGCAAAGGTGCTGCTGTAGCAGCAACCGCAGCAACCGCGGCAGCAAAAGTGGTGGAAACGGAGGAACAAGTACCAGAAGCAGAGACAGCAGAGAAGCAGGCTGCTACTGAAGAAGCCGGAGAGGTTGTTGATGCAACTGCTGACGAGGACAAAACAGAGGAGATTACCGAAGCATCTGCTGAAAAGGAACAGGCTGAAGAGCAGGCAGCGGAAGATCAGTTACAAACCGCCGAGGCCGCCGAGCAAGAAGAGCCGCAAGTTGCCGACCATAAAGAGGAGGATGAGCAACAAACCGCCGAGCAGACCCAAGAAGAAGAATGAGATTCTTTCAGGCAAATTATTCAAGGGATTAGGCATATGTTTGATCCCTTTTTTTATTTTTGTGAGGATTTAATCCCGTTAAACCCCTAAACTAAAAAAAGACTATATCATTCAATGAAAACAGCTTTAAATTCTGCAAAAGCTTACCTGGTACTTCAGGATGGACAGGTGTATAGAGGCGTAGCAATTGGTAAAATTGGGACCACCGGTGGAGAGATTTGTTTTAACACGGGAATGACCGGATACCAGGAAATTTATACTGATCCATCTTACTTTGGTCAGATAATTATAAATACTACCTCACACATCG
>QIEB01000367.1 GCA_003229495.1 Flammeovirgaceae bacterium | reverse complement strand
GTTGGATTCAATTATCGATGGAGTCCTTATGCTACTAAAGTAAAGGAACTGCTCATGCAAAATACCGTAGGCAAACTTACCTCGGTTGATTTTCATTGGTACCTGAATACCTATCACGGGGCTTCTTACTTCCGTCGTTGGCACGGACTAAGACAAACCAGCGGTACTTTATGGGTACACAAGGCCACACATCATTTCGATCTACTTAATTGGTGGATCGACTCAGATCCACAAGAAGTATTTGCTTATGGAGATTTAGAATACTATGGAGCAAACGGTCCTTTTCGCGGTGATAACTGTAGAACCTGCCCCCACAAATCAGAATGTGAGTTCTATTGGGACATAACCAAAGACCAGCGCATGATGGACCTTTATGTGGCTAATGAGAAACATGACGGTTATATTCGGGACAATTGCCTTTACCGGGAAGAGATCAATATCTATGATAAAATGTCAGCCCAGGTCAAATACCAGAATAATGTAGTACTAAACTATTCTCTGACCACATATAGCCCTTTTGAAGGCTGGCGGGTGGCGTTTAATGGTACCGAGGGACGCATAGAAGCCTGGTTAGATATTCCTTATCAGAAACAGGTGAGTATAAACCAGGCAGAAATGCACCAACGTGAAATGGACCAATCCGGAAAGGATGAAGCCGATTTTGAACCGATCATAGTACACAAACTATGGAAGGACTTTGAAACTGTCCAGGTAAGTATAGAAAAATCTGGTCATGGCGGTGGAGATAAAAGGCTGCACGATAAAATATTCATCCACCCTGAAAAGGAAGATCCATTCCAAAGAGCCGCCGGAGTCCGCGACGGCGCCATGTCCATACTTATCGGAGTTGCTGCCCGTAAGAGCATTGAAAGCGGAGAACCTATAAAGATCGGATCGCTTACCGATTTACAACCTCGTAGTACACGTATTTGACAACTGAAATCTACCGGTATTTTGAGACCAGAACTATTCATTGTTTTGTTATTTTTTGCCTGTAATCAACAGGAACCAACCGAAATCAACCACAAACAATGGTTCAAAGGTAATCTACACACCCACAGTTACTGGAGCGATGGTGACGAGTTTCCTGAAGTAATTATGGATTGGTATAAAAATCATGATTACCAATTCATTGCTCTTTCTGATCACAATATATTGGCGAACAAAGAACACTGGAAGGAAATGGAGGATAGCATAAGTCATGTGGTCTTTCAAAGGTATATCGGAAAATACGGACCTGATTGGGTAAACTTCAAAAATGACTCTGGCAAAATCACCGTCAAATTAAAGACCCTTGAGGAGTACAAGCCACTTTTTGAAGAAAAAGATCAGTTTCTCATTTTACAGTCGGAGGAGATTTCTGATCGATTTGAGGGTAAACCGCTGCACCTGAATGCTACCAATATAAAGGAGCTGGTCCAGCCTCAAGGTGGTAGCAGCGTTGCAGATGTTTTACAGCGTAATATAAATGCACTGCTAAAGCAGCGCAATACCAGTGGTGTACCCATGATTATACACATCAATCACCCGAATTTTCATTACGCTATTACTGTGGAAGATATGATAGCCCTGCAGGGGGAGCAATTTTTTGAGGTTTTTAATGGGCATCCTCAGGTGTTTAACTTTGGTGATTCATTGCACATGGACACCGAGACCATGTGGGATCAGATCAATATTGCCTATCTCAAAAATGGGAAGCCGCCTCTGTATGGACTAGCTACCGATGACAGCCATAATTATCATACCTCGGGCCGTCAATGGAGTAATTCAGGTAGAGGCTGGATCTATGTTCATGCTGATACACTTAGTGCCCGATCATTGATTACCGCTATGGAACAGGGTAAGTTTTATGCCTCCACCGGAGTGAAGTTGGAAAGGCTAGAGGTAAAGAACAATACCATATACCTTGAAGTTGCCGGCGATGAAGGAAACCACCAAATCCAATTTATTGGATGCCACAAAACAGACTCAGAAACCCGGGTGTTAAAAGAGGTAGCTGGGAATAAGGCCTCATTTGAATTGTATCCGGAACTTCTGTTTGTCAGGGTCCATATTGTTTCGGATAAAAGGCCTGTAAATCCAATTGAAAATATGGCACACCAATCCGCTTGGACACAGCCTGTATTTTATTCACAAGAGTAGTCTTAAATTCAGGAGTCCTTGGACCTCATAATTAAAGTTGGTAGACTAACTGCATAATCTTAAAATTAAGCTGCGATAAAACCACATGATTAGCTACAGTATAGGCTCATTTCAACACAAAGAGGCCATTGCCGGGCTGCACGCCTATAGTTGGCAAATGCATTATAGGGGTATTTTTAATGACAACTATCTGGATCATGAGGTAGTGGAGGAGCGAATGGTGGTTTGGCGGCGGCGCTTTGAAAACCCCTCAAAAGATCAGTTTGTGGTTTTGGCAAATGATCATGACCTACTGTGCGGATTTGGCTGTGTGTTCTTGAATCATGATCAGCAATATGGTTCCCTGGTAGATAATCTCCATGTACATCCAGACTGGCAGCGAAAAGGTATTGGAAGGAGTTTAATGGATCATTGTGTAGCTCGAATTTCTGAGCTGGATGACCAGTTTAAGATGTATCTCTGGGTCCTCAAAGAGAATACTAATGCTGGTAAATTTTATGAACGGATGGGTGGCAAAACTGTTGAAAGTATCATAGAAAATAACCCTGGAGGTGGTCAGGCGGAGATTTTAAGGATAGTTTGGGACCAACAGCCTGCATAACTCCTAAGCCTCTGGTAGTTTCCAGCCATTATTATACTGTGCTCTTATTAGTTTATTTGCTGCCTTGTTCTTCTCAAAGTTTCCTTTTTCAGCATCCCAAAATAATTTGTTTCCTGTCTTGTACGCAATATTTCCCATTTGAGCATTTATGGCAGCTATGCTGCCGGAGTCAATTGGTGTATTTAACATAGAGGTGTCATTGGCCTTTATTGCATCTGAAAAGTTTTTGGTGTGTAGATCCAGGTAGTTTAATTCTTTGGGTTTCCGATAATCATCTATCTTCTCCATCTTGGCTTCACCGGTAGCACTGTAACCCCTGGACACTTTTTCCAGTAGTACCTGATAGCCTTGGCGGTTTACCACAAGCGTCCCATTATTTCCGATGAAAGCGATGCCTTCACGTCTTCCGTAAGGGCCCTGATCTATTCCGGTGGCGTGCTCCCAGAGCATGGTGAATTTGTCATACCTGAACACTGTCTGCAATGTGTCCGGGGTCTCGGAAGCGTCATCGGGGTAAGCCAATTTGCCGCCGGTGGCCATTACCGAAACTGGGGCATTCACTTGCATGGCAAAGAGTGCTATGTCTATCTCATGCACCCCCCAGTCCGTCATCAACCCTCCGGCGTAGTCCCAGAACCATCTGAAATTAAAGTGAAATCTATTTTTGTTAAATGGCCGATTTGGTGCCGGTCCCAACCAAGTATCATAGTCTACACCCTCGGGTACCTTTTCGTCCGGCACTTTGTTTACTGGTTTCATCCATCCTTGATATGCCCATACTTTTACCAGCCGAATATTACCTAGTTTCCCCGAGCGTACAATTCCAATGGCATCCCGGTAATGTGGTCCGCTGCGTTGCCACTGTCCCACCTGCACCACCTTTCCTGATTTTTTAGCCGCCTCAACCATAAGCCTGCACTCCTCAATGGTGTTTGAAATTGGCTTTTCAACATAAACATGTTTGCCTGCTTGTACCGCTTCTACCATAGGCATGCAATGCCAGTGATCAGGAGTGCCGATGATCACTGCATCAATCTCAGGATTTTGGATCAATTCACGGTAATCGCTGTATACGGCGGGCTTGTTTGATCGCAGCTTTTGGTAATCACCCAGTCGTCTGGTTATGACGTTTTGATCTACATCACAAATTCCGATAAGGTCAACATCATCCATTTTCAGCATAGAATTGGTATTGCTCCACCCCATCCCATTGCAACCGATCACTCCAATTTGAAGTTTGTCATTGGGAGAGATGGGTTTAGTAACAGCTGACAGCATGGTACTATTTGCCAGCAGGGCGGCGGCTCCAGCTAATGATGATTTTTCTATGAATTTTCTGCGCTTCATTGAATCGGTGGATAAAATTTTATAATTGAGAAAGTTTAAGTTAAACTAGCGAGAATTTCCCATAAAATTAAAAATCAGGGAATCTGTTATTCAAAAGAGCATTTGTCTTAACAAAAGTTGAAGCAAGCTCCGCTTTGGTCTTAATCGAAAAAGCCATCTTACGATGGCTTTAACCTGGCTGTCGGGATGACTGGATTCGAACCAGCGGCCCCCACGTCCCTAACGTGGTGCGCTAACCGGACTGCGCCACATCCCGATATTGAGTGTGAGTGTGAGTGTGGGCCTGCCTGCCGGCAGGCAGGTGTGAGTGTGAGCTATATCCTCTGCCCCATTTATTTTCACTTCTCCTTTCTCTTATGTCAATCAATGGGACACAATATTACGAATAATTACTTTTATATATTGTGCTGGTATTTTTGAATCTGTGTAAGACTTATTCTATTGCGATCATAAATTAACTTTGCTCTTTTGTTATATTTCTCTAAAAAGTCATGGTAACCAATAGGAATATTCTGAATTTTAAAAATCAACTCCTTATAAAACTTATTAAAGAAATGTAGAGAGGATTTCAAATTCCAGATAACTATTCTAAAGAAGGGGTAAATCTTGTTTAGATTAGTAGCCAAAAAAGAAAGGCCTAGGTGTCAGAGATAAGTTATCTTTTCAAACGATATCAGATTACTCAAAATGGACTGTACCATTATTACTAATTTCAAACACTATCTGCGACTTGGCTTGATACCGATTTTCTAAGACCACTTCGAATATATGAAAAAACCTATTGAAATAATGGATACCACGCTTCGTGACGGCGAGCAGACCTCTGGTGTCTCTTTTTCGGCGTTAGAGAAGCTGACCCTGGCAAAATTGTTGTTGGAAGAATTGAAGATCAATCGCCTGGAGATAGCTTCAGCACGAGTTTCTGAAGGGGAGTTTCAAGCGGTTAAAAATATCCTCGAATGGGCCATCGAAAGTGGTTATAATGACCGTGTTGAAGTACTTACTTTTGTTGATCGAGGTGAATCGTTAAAGTGGATGAAAAAGGCAGAGGCAAATGTGCAAAACCTGCTGACTAAAGGCTCTTTAAACCATCTGACCAACCAATTGCACAAGAAACCCAAGGAACATTTCGATGATATTGCCCAAATACTGGAAAAGGCCAAAAAAATTGGTGTCGAAACCAATGTATATTTAGAGGATTGGAGCAACGGCATGAGAAATTCAAGAGAGTACGTCTTTGAGTTCCTCGATTTCTTATCCGAACAACCTATCAAAAGAATCCTGTTGCCAGATACCTTGGGTGTATTGACCCCCCGGGAAACATATGGGTTCATGGCTTCAATCATCGAAAAGTATCCAAATACTCATTTTGACTTCCATGGACACAATGATTACGATTTAAGTGTCTCAAATACCATGGAAGCGCTACGAGCAGGCTGTCATGGCTTACACCTAACCGTGAACGGCATGGGAGAAAGGGCAGGCAATACTCCACTTGCAAGTGTGGTGGCCGTTATCAATGATTTTATGCCCGACATTGCTATTGATGTGAATGAAAAAGCTCTGTTCAAGGTGAGTCGCTTAGTATCGAACTTTTCAGGCATTGGCATCCCGTCGAACAAACCTATTGTGGGTGATAATGTATTTACGCAAACTGCTGGAATACATGCGGATGGAGACCATAAAAAGAATCTTTATTTTAATGATCTCTTGCCTGAGCGATTTGGCAGAAAGCGGAAATATGCCTTGGGGAAAACCTCGGGCAAGGCCAATATTCAACGGAATCTGTTAGAACTTGGTCTGGTATTAAACGATGAGGAGCTTAAAAAAGTGACCGAGCGCATTATTGAGTTGGGAGATAAGAAGGAGACAGTGACCAAAGAAGACCTGCCTTATATCATCTCCGATGTATTGGATAATTCCTTTCACCAAAAAGTATTCATCAAGTCATATGCACTGACACACTCAAAAGGATTAAAACCATCAACTACCGTTTTGGTGGAGATCAATGGTGAAACCTTTGAAGAAAATGCACTGGGCGATGGACAATTTGATGCCTTTATAAATGCATTGCATAAAATTTACCAGCTAAAAAAGATACAATTACCACAGTTGACAGACTATGCGGTACGTATACCGCCTGGCAGTAAGTCTGACGCTCTTTGTGAGACCATCATTACCTGGCAAAATAACGGTTCGGAGTTTACCACACGCGGACTCGATTCTGATCAAACCGTATCGGCCATTAAAGCTACAGAGAAAATGTTGAACATTATTTAATCTCTTTTAGCTTTGGGCTTCTGTTTTTTCAGGAAAGATCCTATACCAATCTCAACTTATTCCTGGGAAACAGCTATCGATTCATTAATTGTTAATATTGTTAATCTTCAATTGTTAATTGTTTTTCTCCTTTTATATATTTTTGTGGCATGACCGCTGTTAAATAAGCATATGAGTAGCAGACTGCACCTACTCTTTATTCTACTTTTAATTATTCAAATACCCTGTAAAGGAGATCCTATCTCCAAGGCGTTGAAGGCTTTGAAAAAAGGCAAGCACCAGCAAGTAGAATCTGTATTGAAGAAGTCCTTACTAAAAAACCCGGTTAATCCGGGTGCACGCTATGCCTGGTCTTTACTTTTCTTGGATTCAGCATATTACCATAGTAATTTGGATTCTGCGCATCTATTCATTG
>QIEB01000258.1 GCA_003229495.1 Flammeovirgaceae bacterium | reverse complement strand
GGGGTGGTATGGCAGTTCAAAAATCTGTAGCACAAAAATGGAAGGAAGTTACGGGAGTGCCGCTAGCCGAAGGATACGGATTAACTGAAGCTTCTCCAGTACTTACTTGCAATCCAATAAACGGTGGAGAGAAATTAGGATCCATTGGATTACCTGTACCCGGCACTGAAGTATCAATCTTTGATGAAAACGATGTTGAAGTGCCAATGGGAGAGGCTGGTGAGCTATACGCAAGAGGGCCTCAGGTTATGGCCGGATACTGGCAACGACCAGCTGAGACAGAGAAAACCATGCACGGTGACTGGCTGAAAACCGGAGATATTGCGGTAGCCAATGAAGATGGATTTTTTACTATAGTAGACCGGAAGAAAGACATGATTCTGGTATCAGGATTTAATGTTTACCCAAATGAAATTGAAGAGGTAATTGCTGCTCATCCCAAAGTACTGGAGGTGGCTGCAATAGGTATACCGGACCAAAAGTCTACTGAAGCGGTAAAAGTATTTATTATAAAGAAGGATTTAACTCTAAACGAGCAAGAGATCATAGAATACTGCCGAGAAAATCTCACTGGTTATAAATGTCCTAAGCTGGTAGAGTTCCGCTCAGAGTTACCCAAGACCAATGTAGGAAAGATACTGAGAAGGAAGTTGAAGGAAGAAGAATAAAACCTATCGTTTCCCTGTCCAATTTATCTAATAATAACTTTATACCTTCTCAAAAGTTGTATTCAGTCAAATGAATACTAGTTTTACAGCAATGCCAGAAGCCAGAACCTTTGTCATTGGCGATATTCATGGGGCCTACACCGCTTTAATGCAGTGTTTGGCATTGTCGGAATTTGATTATCAGCACGACTCGTTAATAGCATTGGGTGATGTATGTGACGGTTGGCCCGAAACCGCCCAATGCATAGATGAATTGTTGAAAATAAAGCGATTGATCTATATTCTTGGGAATCATGACCTATGGGCATTGGAATGGGCAAGGATGCGTGAGGCCCCGGAAATTTGGTTAGAACAGGGAGGCAAAGCTACTGTCGATGGATATCCTCAAGGGATGCCTGTTAATCATCAGAAATTTCTTGCAAAGGCATATCAATATTATATTATGGACCAAAGGATATTCGTTCATGCCGGCATATTACCGGACATGGAATTAGAGTATCAAGATCAGGACATTTTCCTCTGGGACCGCAGTCTATGTAGAATGGCACTTCAATTGAAACAAGAAGGTAAGGAGCGAAGACTCGGGTCATTTGAGGAGATATACTTAGGCCATACACCTACCAGCCGCTGGGGTAGTTTCAAGCCGATTAACTCCTGTAATGTTTGGATGATGGACACAGGCGCAGCATGGAATGGATGTTTGACCATTATGAACATCCACACTAAACAGTATTTTCAAAGTGACCCGGTAGGGCAGCTCTACCCCGGGATCAAAGGACGCTAATTGTGAACTTCTTCCACTTGCTGGCTGTAATGGGCCATTAATTTTTGCTGAATTTCATATGGTACCGGAGAATAATCGGCAAATGATATATTGAAATTAGCCCGACCCTGAGTGACGGAACGCAAGGTAGTGGTATAGCGATCCAATTCTGATAACGGTGTTTTAGCCTTGATCACCTGATAAGCACCCCTGGCCTCCATGCCCTGAATGATAGACCTGCGACCCTGAAGGTCCGTCATTACATCTCCCATAAGTTCTTCCGGTACCACTACTTCAAGATCATAAATTGGTTCCAGCAATTGAGGGTCAGCGCTGGTAAAGGCTTGTTTAAAAGCCATCATACCGGCTATTTTAAATGAAATATCATTAGAATCAACGGCGTGCATTTTCCCGTCATAGACCATTACTCTGACATCCCTAACATATGAGCCGGTTAACGGCCCTTCTTCCATTTTTTCCAGTATACCTTTTCGAATAGATGGTAGAAATCTAAGGTCGATAACCCCGCCTACAATACAGTTATAAAAGACCAGTTTGCCACCCCATGGAAGTTCAGTTTCTTCTTTCTTTCTGATATTGAAGCCCACTGGCTCGTCCATTCCATCATGATAAGGTTCAATTTTCAGGAAAACTTCCCCAAACTGGCCAGCCCCGCCGGATTGTTTCTTATGTCGGTATGAGGCGTCAGAGCCTTTCTGGATGGTTTCACGATAAGGAATTCTTGGTGTTGCAAAGTCCACATCCAGGTGATAGGTATTCATTAAAGTCCATTTCACCATTGCCAGATGCAATTCACCCTGGCAGGATAAAATAAGTTGTTTCAACTCACGAAAATATTCGAATTCAATGGTTGGATCTTCCTGATGGATCTTTTTCAATACTTCTCCAAGCTTCTCATCATCTTGTTTATTTTTCGCTATAATAGCAGTCCTTATTCGAGGACCTGGGAATTGAATTGGTTTCACAGCCATTGAAACTGATTTATCCCTAAGAGTATGGTTGGTTTCAGTAGCTTTCAGTTTAAGAGTAGCGCCGATATCACCTAATACCAGCTTTTGAACGGGATTTCGATTTTTGCCATCCATAATGAAAAGTTGGTTTAACCTTTCACTTTGACCAGTCTGATGATTGATCAGATCTTTGCCCAATTCGACAGAACCTGAAATAACTTTAAAAAATGACATTTTACCCAGATTGGGTTCTACCAATGTTTTGAAGACAAATAGTACGGTTCCATCCTCAGCTTTATGTGGCATCACTTCTCCGTTATCTGATTGCTCAGGTTTCATTTCCACGGATGATGGCGCCACATTGTCAATGAATCCCATCATTCGACCACTACCCATATTCTTCTTGGCAGACAGGCAGAAAATGGGAAAAACTTCGTGATTCATCATACCAATTTTCAATCCCTGTCTCATTTCGTCTTCCTCCAATGAACCTTTTTCAAAATATAGCTCCATCAAAGACTCGTCATTTTCTGCTGCTTTCTCCACCAGTTCATTATGTAGGGCTTCGGCTTTTTCTTTTTGATCATCCGGAATGGGCAGCTTTTCAGGTTTTCCGCCTTCAGGAGGGAATTTATACATGGTCATTTTCAGGAGGTCAATAATACTGTCAAACTGGTCCCCTTGATTCACTGGATACTGCATCAAGGTGGCAGCGCTCCCAAAACGTTGCTTCATTGACTCAAAAGTCTGATCAAAATTGGACTTGAGGTGGTCCAATTGATTGATTGCCAGGATGACTGGTTTTTGATATCGGTCGGCATAATTCCAAATCAGTTCCGTCCCTACCTCAATTCCGTGCTGCGAATTGATCAAAAGCACGCATGTGTCCGCTACCCGCACCGAGGAGATAATCTCACCGATAAAATCATCCAGGCCAGGGGTATCAATAATGTTGATCTTATAATCGCGCCATTCTGTATGCATGGCGGTGGCATATACAGAATTTCCCCGCTCGTGTTCAATTTCATGATAGTCGGATATTGTATTTTTACCCTCTACAGTCCCCCTTCTGTTGATTAGTCCTGCTTCGAACAACATGGTTTCAGCTAAAGTGGTCTTACCTGATTTTGCCGCTCCCAGCAGCACTATATTTTTAATGTGTTTGGCATCAAATATTTTCATATTTCAACAAATTTAGGATAAACATATTGGGTAAAGAGGCCGCCCCAGTGAGAGCAGCCTATTCTTTAAATTTAAAGTATGAGGGTTTAAATTACAACTAATTTCGCCTTCAATTTGGTGGCGAGAAGCCTTGAGGCTATCAGTATATTTCTGTATCCGATATATAAAATTAATTTGGTATTATTTTATATATCCCAGGCTTTCAAGCTTTACAAAAATACGATGTGCGGCCAATTCTGCCGACAGGTGTAATGTATCGATTACCATTTCCGGGTCCTTTGGAACCTCATAGGGGTCGTCAATACCGGTAAAACCCTTAATTTTCCCTGCCCGTGCCTGGGCGTAAAGTCCCTTGCGGTCCCGTTTTTCACATTCTTCCAACGGGGTATTTACGAAAATTTCCACAAATCCTCCACCCTCCTCAATCATTGACCGGACTTCCTTACGGGTTTTTTCATAGGGTGCAATGGGGGCACAGATGGCCACTCCTCCGTTCTTGGTTATTTCCGCCGCCACATAGCCGATTCTCTTGATATTCAGGTCGCGGTGCTCCTTGGAAAAGCCCAATTCACTGGACAAGTTTTTCCTCACCACGTCTCCGTCCAAAATAGTGACCCTTCTGTTTCCGTTTTCCAACATTTTAACTAATAACGCATTAGCAATAGTAGATTTACCGGAACCGGACAGGCCGGTAAAAAACACGGTAAATCCCTGTTGGTGTTTTGGAGGGTAGATTTTGCGTAGCTCCTGAATAATCTCTCCATATGAAAACCACTCCGGTATGTCCAGACCCTCACGCAGCCTTCTGCGAAATTCCGTTCCACTGATATTTGCCACCTTCATTTCGTTGGTGGTTTCATTGACCGGTATATACTGGGCCCTGTCTTCAACGTATACCATTTGTTGAAAAGGGACCATGGTGATGTCCATCTCGTCATGAAATTTTTCATACAATTCCTGAGCTTCATATGGCTCATAAAAAGGAGTTCCGTCTGGTTTATTGCCAGGGCCTGCATGGTCCCTGCCTACTATAAAATGGGTGCATCCATAATTTTTTCTTATTATTGCATGCCATATAGCTTCCCTGGGTCCCCCCATACGCATGGCAAGATTTAGCAGACTAAGTGTGGTTGTTTGTTCAGGATAACGCTCCAGGATTTTCTCATAGCACCTTACCCGGGTGTAATGGTCCACGTCACCAGGTTTTGTCATACCAACCACCGGATGGACCAGTAGGTTTGCTTCGTGCATAGTAGCAGCTCTATAGGTTATTTCCTGATGAGCCCGATGCATAGGATTCCGGGTTTGAAAGGCCACTACTTTTCTCCAACCTAGTTTTCTAAATCTTCCGCGCAACTCGGATGGAGAATCCCTAAGCAGTTTAAAATCGTAATGAGTAGGCGGCTCCACACCTCTCAATTCGCCACTTATATAAACATCACCAGTTTGATGGAGCAGGTAATGTACTGCAGGGTGTGCCTCCATTGAAGTTCCATAAACCTGTTCGGCTTCTGCTATTTTATCCGGTTTCCATATTTCTTCAATCTCCATGGTGGCTACCAGTACTCCTTCCTGATCCCGCAACGCCAGCATATTACCTTGTTCCAGGGAGTCAGCAAATTTGGATGTAACATCCAAGTTAATGGGCATGGGCCATAACATACCTGATGACAACCTCATTTTTTCTACTACACTTTGGTAGTCTTTGGAACCAAGAAAACCTGATAGTGGAGAAAAGGAGCCGTTTAGCAGCAGTTCAATATCACATAGTTGCCGGGGGGTAAGGTCCCATGATGGATAATTACCGGCAATTAACTTTTCCTCTTCGGCGACGGATTCACCTAGGTATAGTTCTTTTAATACACCTCCATGAGGCTCTTTAAATGCGCCCATATTATATATATCTCTTTAGGGTGCCTAAAATAGTAACTTTCAAAAGGGAAACAAACAATCAAGCCAATTCCCTGAGATCTACCGGAACCACCCGTGAAATTCCTTGTTCGATCATGGTAATTCCATAGATGATATCTGTACTTGCCATGGTACGTTTGTTATGAGTGACAATGATGAATTGAGACTCTTCCGAAAACTTCCGAATAATGCTATTGAACTTGTCGATGTTTGCATCATCCAGCGGCGCATCAACTTCATCAAATATACAGAACGGTGCAGGTTTTAACAGATAGATAGCAAATAGCAGTGATGTGGCGGTAAGGGTCTTCTCTCCGCCGGAAAGTTGATTGATGGTGAGGGGTCTTTTTCCTTTGGGTTTTGCAATAATTTCTATGGAAGATTCCAATGGATTATCTGGTTCTAATAGTTTCAAATCACAATCATCTTCTTCGGTGAAAAGAGAACGGAATACATGGATGAAATTTGATTTGATATTGTTGAAAGCCCTCAGGAAGGTCTCCTTTGCAACAATATCGATTTCTGCAATTGTGCTTAATAATGACTCTTTGGCATTCTGCAGGTCTTCTTTCTGAGAGGTAATGAATTCATGACGCTGACTGATTTCTTCATAGGCATCCATGGCCATAGGATTTATAGGACCCAAACGATCCAATTTATCCCGCATCCTCATAACTTTATTCCTTAACTCTTCCTCAGGCAACGCTTCGGTAACCTCTGTTTTCGCGTCTTCAACCAGGGCTTCCAACTCAACATTAAATTCCACAGAGAGGCGCTCTTTTACAGAACTCATTTCCAGCTTGGTCTCATTTAGTTTGTTTTGAAGCTCCATTATTAGCACATCGCTTTGTTCACGCATTCTTTGGAGTTCGCGACTCTGCTTATCAATAGAGTCAATTTCTCCACGGCAATTATAGTATTCCTTCTCAGCCTGTTGGACGGATTGCTCAAATATCTCTTTTTGTTGGTACATATTGAGTAATTCCTCCTCGTTGACCTCAGCACTTTCCAGCAGTTGTTCGATTCTTTTTTGATTTTCCTGTAATTCAGATTGATTGTCATTAAGTCTTAATTCACTTTGTTCCTGAGCGGACCGCTTGAACGACATTTCTGATTCTGCGGTGCTGAGTTGATTTTTTTGTTGATGAAACATCAGATTGTGCTCATTGAAAACGTTGGACTTATTATTCAAGTCCTCATTTTCTTGAACTAACTTCTGGTTGGTCATCTGGACCTTGGCTTCCAAATCTTTTAATTGGCGGGACTCATCTTCTGCCAATGGCTTCAATTTAGC
>QIEB01000056.1 GCA_003229495.1 Flammeovirgaceae bacterium | reverse complement strand
GAACTGTTCCTTTCGTTATCATTCATTATGGAAGCGGCGAAACCGATGTGTATTCTTATGACTACCCACTGGCCGATCTTGAAGATCAGGTGAAAACTACCTACCTTTTCCCGAAGAAATTTTTAAGGGACTATTACGCCTATTGTATCCAACCTACCAACCGGGGTTACCTGATAAACCCTGACTCTTTCGATGATAAGGAATTTGAACGAATGATTGTACGGCAGCAGGAATCTGGTTCAGGGATCTTTGATGAATGGTTAAGTGTGAAAGAAATTGAGGAGGCGATTAACAATTAGTCGAAAACTCAAAACTAAAAATTCAAACTTTTAATTTAGGTGTTAAAAATAAAATTTGTAAAGACACATATGAATACTAAATGTCTCAATTTCGACTAGCAACATTCATACTTTGTTTGGCAGCAGCCAACGCTTGTAAAGACCCTCGCTTGGCGGAAACGCCTCCGATACCCTGGGAATTCAAAATTCACCAAAATCACGATTATTATTTACCCGATAATTGGGAAATCGATCTCTGGGCGGAGTCCCCACAGTTTTATAATCCCACCAACATGGATGTGGATGCCCGAGGGCGCATCTGGGTTACTGAGGCAGTTAACTATAGGGACTTTAAAAACAGCCCTGATCTATATTTTGATGAAGGCGATAGGGTAGTAATACTGGAAGACACCGATGGAGATGGCAGGTGCGACCTGTCCAAAGTATTTGTTCAAGATAAAGACCTGCAAGCGCCTTTGGGGATAGCAGTAATAGGAAATAAAGTGATTGTTTCCAGTGCCCCACACCTTATTGTGTATACCGATGAAGATGGAGATGATGTGCCTGACCACAAGGAAATCCTGCTGACGGGATTTGGGGGCTATGACCATGATCACAGCTTACATTCATTGGTGGGTGGACCGGATGGCAAGTGGTATTTCAATACTGGAAATGCAGGACCTCATCTGGTACAAGATAAAGAGGGCTGGAACCTTCGGTCCGGTAGTATGTATACCGGAGGAACTCCTTACAATACCAAGAATGAGGCAGCCCTGGTAAGTGATGACGGACGTATATGGGTGGGTGGCCTGGCCTTGCGGATGAACAGTGATGGCACAGGTTTGGAAGTTTTGGCCCATAATTTCCGAAACGCTTATGAACTTGCCCTGGATTCGTACGGCAATATGTGGCAAAACGATAATGATGATGAGGTGCAGACCTGCCGCACTTCGTGGGTGATGCCGGGAGGGAACGCCGGCTATTTCAGTGCAGATGGTTCACGCTCCTGGAGGGCTGACCAGCGACCTGACCAGGGAATTTTTTCTGCCCATTGGCACCAGGACGATCCGGGAGTGATACCCGCGGGAGATAACACCGGCGCAGGGTCTCCCACAGGCCTAGTGAGGTACGAAGGGGAGGCCTTCGCTACAATACCGGGGCATGTTGCTCAGCGCAGACGCCGGACGTAATGTAATATTTGGTTATCAACCGGCCATGAAAGGTGCCGGATACCAATTCAAACGCAAAGATTTGATTTCGTCCATTGCGGAATCAACAGAAAAATACGTCTGGAATGACCTGGACGGTGACACCCGTAAATGGTTCCGGCCCAGTGATGTAACCGTTGGAACTGACGGTGCTATCTATATCGCCGATTGGTACGACCCCGTGGTTGGCGGTCACCAAATGCATGATTCCGTAGGATATGGACGTATTTACCGCATTACACCGGTTGGTCAGAATTTGACCGCGCCCTATTTAGATCTTACCACGCTCGAAGGTCAACTTGACGCCTTGAAAAGCCCCGCAATTAATGTTCGAATGACCGGTTTTGAGAAATTAAAGGCTCGAGGAGCGGATATAATCAATGAGATTATGGATCTCTTGCAGCAGCCAAACCCGTTTGTTCAGGCCCGGGCGGTCTGGCTGTTGTCCCAATTAGGACCTGAGGGGATTTCGGAAGTGAAACAGGTGCTGGCAGGAGCCTCTGATCCATCATTACGCGTTACTGCTTACCGGGCATTAAACTCCTTAGGGAAAACTGATCTAAACCTGGCGATTCTAGCGGCAAAGGACCCTTCACCAGCGGTACGCCGGGAAGTAGCAATTTCCATGAGGAAGGTACCCTTTGAGGATTGCCGGGAGATTTTCAGTCTTCTGGTCAAAGAATCTAACCATCAGGACCGATATTATCTAGAAGCATTAGGAATCGGATTGCAGGGTAAAGAGTCTGAGGCTTTTACTTATTTTACTGAACATCAGGGAACGGATCCTCTACAGTGGTCACCAGCGATGAGGCGTTTGGTTTGGCGTCTTCATCCTCCTGAAGCAATAGCTGCCCTGCAAACTTTAGCTACAACTGCTGCATTACCTTTATCTGAGCGCTTAGGATTTCTTACAGCATTGGGTTTTATCAACCAAACTCAGGCCGTTCAAGCCATGTTTGATCTGAGTGCCCGCAGCGATTCTATTGGTCATATGGCCCAATGGTGGCTGGACTTCCGCCGCTCTAATGACTGGCTCTCCCTTTGGGATTGGCCTGTTCCGTCTTTAGATCAAACTACCTTGTCACAAGATGTAGCAAGCTGGCAAGCTACTTTGTTGAATGGGTCGGAACCCCTGGAAGACCGGAAAGAGGCGGCTTTACTAATGACTGGAGAGATTTCAGGAGCCCGATTACTGATCAGCCTCGCCACCGAAGGAAAATTGCCTGAAGCAGTGATAGCAGCTATATCATTGTCGATGCTCAACCATACTAATAAGGAAGTGCGCAACATGGCCTACGGAGTTTTTGAAAGGCCTAATAGCCCTGGTTTTTCCATTACATATATCGCAAGCCTCACCGGGAATATTGACCATGGCAAGAGCTTATTTGATGTAAAATGTAGTAGTTGCCACCGCATTGAGGAAAAGGGGCAAAATATTGGGCCTAACTTGTCTGTCATAGGTAAAAAATTTGATAAATTCGGATTACTGGATGCGCTTGTCAATCCCTCAGCTTCCATAGGCTTCGGGTACCAACAAACTTTGATAAAAACCAATGACGATCAGGTATTTAGCGGTTTCGTTATATCAAGAAATAAGATGGCAATAGTATTGCGTGATATTGCAGATCAGAGGCAGGTAATTCCTTTGGAAAAGATAAGTAGTGAGCATACCTTACAGAGTAGCATCATGCCCGATCCGGTTTCTTTAGGTCTGGATGAACAGACATTGGCTGATCTTGCCGCATATCTTTTGACCCTTAATTGATAGTGAACATTAATCTTTGCGATAAATAAAAGTTTATGAAATCACAAAAAATAGCCATGCTGGGCACCGGACTTATTGGCACCTTCTACACCATGTGCCTGCATGGCCAGCGCAGCAGGGACCGGGTCCATGCGATTTATTCGCGAACCGAAGCCCGTGCCAAAACTTTTGCTGAACAATGGGGTATCCCTAATACTTATACAGACATGGCCGGTGCTATCCAGGATCCTGAGGTAGATGTGGTAGTCATTGGTTTGCCAAACCACATGCATCATGAAGCAGTGATGCTAGCAGTGGAAGCAGGTAAAGGAATTTTATGTACTAAGCCATTGGCGCGAACTGCTGAAGAGGCCAAACAAATGCTGGAAGCAGTAGAAAAATCAGGGGTATTTCACGGTTATTTGGAAGACTTGGCGTATACACCCAAGACTTTGAAGGCCTTACAATCTGTACAAGCCGGCGCCTTGGGCAAGGTGTTATGGACCCGCTCACGAGAAGCGCATCCAGGTCCTCACAGCGACTGGTTTTGGGACTCTAAAATGTCAGGAGGCGGGGCAATTATAGACCTTGGCTGTCACTGTATCGAGATTGGCCGCAACTATATAGGGAAAGACGTCAAACCGGTAGAAGCCATGTGCTGGGCAGCCACCCAGGTAAAACCTATTGAAGCGGAGGACAACGCCATCGGACTGATTAAATATGAGAACGGTGCCATCAGTCAATTCGAAGTCAGTTGGACTTACCGTGGTGGTATGGACCTCAGGGATGAAGTTGCCGGCACAGAAGGCAACATCCGTACTGATCATTTTCTGCGCACCGGTTTTGAAATGTTCACTGATGCCGGTATGGAGGGCTATGTGGCAGAAAAGGCCGAAAGTGAAAAGGGCTGGCTCTTTCCCGTTGGAGATGAAGTACATGAATTAGGTTATACTGACATGTTCACAGACATGTTCAATGCCCTGGAAAAAGGATCTCAGCCCATGGAAAATTTCTATGATGGATATGTGGTGAACACCATCATGGATGCCTGTTACCGGTCTGCCCGGTCAAAAAAGTGGGAACCGGTGCAATTGGATGATTGGAGAGGTCAAACCGGATTGCAGGACAAAATAGAAACCGTGGATTACGATGATGAACATTATCTGATCAAAGGAGAAATTTTACCGGACGGTCGGAAAAAAATGATTATTAAAAATAAAGAAACCGGAGTTATCTCGGAAAAACTAGTTTGATGCTCTCAG
The DNA here is from genome assembly GCA_003229495.1 of Flammeovirgaceae bacterium. Classification (GTDB taxonomy): domain Bacteria; phylum Bacteroidota; class Bacteroidia; order Cytophagales; family Cyclobacteriaceae; genus SZUA-3. The sequence continues at coordinate 3,760 of QIEB01000056.1, read as the reverse complement.
GTAAGAACATAGTAATCATCGGTGGTACCACCGGGTTAGGCCTGTCAGCGGCACTTGCCTTTATCAAACAAGGCGCCCGGGTGGTAGTTACCGGACGGAACCCGGAATCCTGTAACCAGGCCCAGGACCACTTGGGTGAGCTGGGATTAGCGATTAGCAGTGATGCCACGGTTGAAGGGACCGCAGAGGAAGCCATCGATAATTGTCTTAAAAAATGGGACCATCTACACGGCCTTTACCATGTGGCAGGTGGCAGCGGCCGTAAAGCGGGTGATGGACCTTTGCACGAAATGACACTGGAAGGATGGCAAATTACTTTCGAGCTCAATCTGACTTCGGCAATGCTCTCAAACCGGGCGGCTATCAGAACTTTTTTGGAACAAGGCACCGGCGGGGCTATCCTTAATATGGGCTCAGTGCTGGGATTTTCTCCTGCGCCCCGGTATTTCGCTACCCACGCATATGCTGCCACAAAATCCGCCATAATTGGCTTTACCAAGTCCATTGCCGCCTATTACGCCAAAAATAATATCCGGGTCAATGTAATAGCCCCTGCGCTGGTAGAGACGCCAATGGCCTTGAGGGCTGCCCAGGATGACACCATTCAGGCTTTTATTCGTACCAAGCAACCGCTTGATGGGGGTCGTATCGGACATACCAAAGATCTGGACGGCGCCTCTTCATTTTTACTGTCGGAGCAGGCTGGATTTGTAACCGGTCAGGTGCTTACGGTAGATGGTGGATGGAGTATCAGTGAAGGTCAAATCCAGAAGTCATGAAAGACGCCTACATAGGGATTGATATTGGGGGTACTTATATAAAAGGAGTATTGATTGATAAAAATGAAGTCAAGAAAAAAACCACCAAGGAAACCAACGACCTCCAGGGCCGTTGGCAACAGACCACCGCTGAGATTCTCGAAGACTTAATCGGTAATACAGATCTAAAAGTTAAGTGCGTCGGGTTATCTGCGCCTGGATTAACTGATGGTGAGAATCGCACCATCAGCTGCATGCCTGGCCGTTTGCAAGGCCTGGAGCATTTCGACTGGTCGGAATTTTTAAATCAGCAGGTACATGTAATTAATGATGCACATGCGGCTTTGGTAGCTGAATCGCAATGGGGTGTAGCCGCCGGTATCTCAAACGTTGTGATGTTGACCTTAGGGACCGGAATTGGTGGCGGGCTATTGATCAATGGACAATTGCAACAAGGCTTCCTACACCGCGCGGGTCATTTGGGTCATATGTCCATTGACAGCGCTAGCGAGTACAGAGATATCACAGGAATTAGCGGAAGTCTGGAAGATGCAGTGGGAGAAGCCACCCTATCGCAGCGTTCATTAGGGAAATTTAACAGCTCTCGTGATTTAGTAACAGCCTATTTGGCTGGTGACACCTGGGCTACCTATGTCTGGCTTACCACTTTACGTAAACTCGCCCTTGGCATAGTATCCTTTTGCAACGTGATAAGTCCGGACCTGGTAGTGCTGGCGGGAGGAATTACCAAAGCAAAAAAACATTTGTTGGAACCTTTAACTACCTTTCTGGATCTGTATGAGTGGAGACCGGGAGGTCATGCCACTCCTATTAAAATGGCAAAGTTTGAAGAGTTTTCAGGAGCCATTGGTGCGGCGCTGTTTGCTCGATCACAACCCGAAGCGCCCTGATTTTTCTAAATTACCATAAAGCATTATGTCTGTTATAGACCAATATCTACAAAAATGCCAGCAACTTATCAGCGCTGTTGCCAAACAAAAAGACCAGATACAAACCGCGGCACAATGGTTTGCCAATACTATTATCGCCGGGCGCATGGTACATGTATTTGGCTCTGGTCACAGTCGCATCATGGCAGAAGAAATGTGGCCCCGCTACGGTTCTTTCCCAGGATTTAATCCAATAGTGGAATTATCGCTGACTTTTCACAACCTGGTGGTGGGGGCTAACGGTCAGCGGCAGGCCATGTATCTGGAGAATGTGGAGGGGCTGGCAGAACGTATACTGAGGAACTTTTCTTTGAGCAGTGAGGATAGTGCATTGGTGATTTCCAGTAGTGGCTGTAACGTGGTACCCGTAGAGATAGCCCAGTTGTTTCAGGAAAAAGGTATTAAAGTGGTGGTTCTGGTGTCGCTGGCCCATCTGGAAAAATCCACCAGCAAGCGTTCTGACGGAGCCAAGCTTACTGATTATGCGGATCTGATGTTAGATACCGGGGCCCCGGTTGGCGACGCTGCGTTGGAGATTCCTGGTTTGGATACTCCAGTCGCTCCTGTTTCCACAGTTGGGGGTGCTATGATCATCAACTGCCTAAAGGCTGAAATAGCCAGGCTGCTTACCGAGGCCGGAACGCCCCCCAAAGTGCTCACAAGTGCAGCCATTGTGGGTGCCCAAAGAGCCACCGATCTATTTGAGAGCGCCTACGACGAACATGCCCACAGGTTAGCCAAATTGTATCAGGACGTTGGGAAGTAAAATATTTTATTGTACTAATCTTGATGTGAAAATTTGAAATGAAATCACTACCCATCCGTACCATCGTTATTGGCAGCTATCCATTTCCAGCCTGGTTGGAGTTTGCCTCTCAAAACCTGGATAAATTTGGACAGAATGACATTGAAGAAATGATCGACGACGCGGTAATTGCCGCTATTCATGACCAGGTGTCCGCTGGGCTGGACCTGATTACAGATGGCGAACAAACCAGACTTGATTTCAATCTGTCTTTTTATGGTTTTTTACAGGGGATAAAAAAAGAAACAATATCACCGCGACTTTGGGGGCCACCCGCTCATGACCAACGCGGCAAACATACCCTGGATGGTGAACTGGCAGCTCCCAATGGGCTGGGAGTGGTAACTGAATTTCAACGACTAAAACACCTGGCGCCAGAGGGCCAGGCGCTAAAAGCCAGTGTCCCCGGACCTTTTACCTTAAGCGGAAGGTTATTACCAAACAAGCAATATCCGGATAGGTTCGCCATTACCGAAGCCCTGCTGCCCATAGTCAGAAATGAGTTGGAAGCTTTGGTAGCCGCTGGATGTCAGGAAATAACCATAGACGAACCCTCCATGAGTTGTTACGCCTACAAAGAAGATACCAAAAGGTTGGTAGATATCTTCAACCGGACTGTGGAACCTGCCGTAGGTAAGTGCCGGTTATCAACGCATCTTTGTTTTGGGAATTACAAAGGACATCCGGTGGGATACCGGCGCATTGCTCCAATGCTACCCGACTTCCTGGATTTCAAAGTTGACGAGGTCCATGTGGAGATGGCCAACCGGGAGTTTGCGGAGATTGAACTAATAGCTGAATTTGCTAAAAATATGGATGTAGCGGTGGGGGTTATTGATGTAAAAAGTTATTATATCGAGACCCCTGAAGACATAGCAGCCCGCATTGAAAATTGTCTGGAGTATATCTCTGCGGATAAACTCGCGGTAGCTCCTGATTGTGGTCTTAGTCAAACCGCGCGCTGGGCGGCTAAGAAAAAGCTGGTAAACATGGTAGCCGGCGCCAGCATGGCAAGGGAGAAATTGTAAAAAGGAATGATCGCCCCCTACTTACAAGACAATGCCTTGTTGGATAGTGTCCGGCACACTGATAAAGAAGCCGATCGATTTTATCTGTGGTGGTTGGGACAAAGTGGATTTTTAATCCAGTGGAAGGGTCAGCATTTACTTTTAGACCCATATCTTTCCGATTCGCTAACTGAAAAATACGCGAAAACGGATAAACCTCATGTGCGCATGACAGCCCGG
>QIEB01000353.1 GCA_003229495.1 Flammeovirgaceae bacterium | reverse complement strand
AGTGACCTATATTAAAGTCAAGTTCTTTATGAGTCTTTGTACAGGAGTAGGTTACGGTCTCATTTGTTGGATGTTTGGAATTGATTTTGCCGTTTTTTGGGGCTATCTGGCTTTTATGCTCAATTTTATTCCAACCGTAGGTTCCATAATTGCTACCATCCCTCCTCTTTTGCTGGGAATGATTCAATTGGGATCACCAGGAATGGTAATTGGTCTATTGACAGCCTTACTAGTAGTACAGTTCACTTTTGGTAATATTATTGAACCTAAACTTATGGGAAGCAGTCTTTCGCTAAACACTGTAGTGGTAATATTAGGGCTGGTTTTCTGGGGATATTTGTGGGGGGTTACGGGAATGGTACTATCTGTTCCTATGCTGGTACTGGTGAAGGTAATTCTTGTACAATTCGAAGACGCCCAAATGGTAGTGAGGTTAATGGGGACCTCCAATATCAGCACCTGAAAACAACTAAGGTGTGGTGTTTTGCGTTAGCATTACTTTAAGACTGGGCCTGTACTAGGTATGCAGTTTGAATACAAAATACCCGCGGAAATTATGGATAACGCAGTGTTTAAAAAGGTAGCTGAAAAGATTAAAACCTTCCCCTTTGCCGCAAATTTGAGTTTTTTACCCATAGTTAGGCATTGGGAATCTCTTGAAAAGCATGGTACTGAGGAAGAACAAGCGTACGCCGGATCGATACTCAGGGAAATGGACAAAGTTCCTGCTTTCCGAAAACCCATAAAAAATCCCCGGGCATTTGTCAAGAAAAATCGTAAGATGGTGGACAAGTTAATGTCTGCTGTCTTTCCCAAAGCCCTGGAATTCAATGAAATAAAAGCTGTAACACCGCCATTCCAATTCGATCACATAGCAGTATCCCCAAGATTTAAAAAAATCATAGATCTAAACGGCGGATCGCTGGGTGTGCCTTACAACCTGGATCCTGATGGACTCTACTTTTCAAAGTATTCACATGCCTGCTTGGCAATACTTGATAAATTCTATGGCAGGTCTATGGCACTGGAAACTCCATTTATTTTCCGTATGGAAGATCCTGATACCGGGTTGGACATGTACTATAAGATGACCATCAATGGTGATTTCGTTGATGTTAGACTAAATGGTCAGTTAAAAAAGTTGAGTACCCAGGAAATCGATAGAATGGTGGAAAATACCATGGATGTTGAACTCTGGCAAAAGAATCTCCCCCCAGAATCTTTTGAAATCAGTGGGTTTGTAATATGCTCTCTGATAAACGTAACCCCGAACGAATTACTTTCCCAGTTGAAAAACACTTTACTGCAAAAGGATGCAATCCTGACGGAAGAACATTTCCAAAAAATCAGGCACAATGTACGCAGTCTCTTCAAAACCTCCGACTTACGGGTTGGCCTGGGTGTATTCAAGGATGGAGGTGGAGTTTCAAATTTTGGTCATAAGAGTTGGCGTGACCTGGTTTGTAAAAGTCGAATAAAGGATATTAGCCATGAATTTAAAGGATCCATCTACCAGAAAGTATTGAAGACTGGAGAGATGGCCTTTGTGGATGACATAGACAACATCGAGGATCCTACTGGTATTGAAAAGGCCATAAAAGAAACCTCCGTAAAGAGCTTTATTGTAGCTCCGTTAAAGTATAATGATGAAATAATTGGATACTTAGAGCTGGGCTCTTCTTCACCCAAGGTTTTAAACCCCTTGAGTATGGCCCGCGTCAGTGATATTCTTCCCTTATTCTCAGTGGCAATTCAACGCAGTGTAGAAGAACGGGAAAACAAGATTGACGCTATTATTATGGAGAAATGTACGGCCATTCATAGTATTGTACAGTGGCGATTCCAGGAGGCTGCCAAGAGATATCTTAGGGCACAGGAAAAGGGTTTGCCCAATGTAGAAATGGAGCCCATAATTTTTAAGGATGTTTATCCACTGTATGGCATGTCTGATATCCGTGACTCTTCGATACATCGCAACTTGGCCATTCAAGCAGATCTGATCACTCAGTTGGAATTGGCTCAAAAAATAATCCTTAAAGCAAAGTCTCTAATGGACTTTCCTATTCTGGACGAAATCAATTTTAGCATTGAAAATCTAGTAGACGCCATTGGAGAAAAACTTCGATCGGAGGATGAGTCACTTGTTTATCGTTTTTTGAGTGAGGAAGTAGAGCCTTATTTTGAATATTTAGTGGGTGAGTTTCCTTCGATAGCTGTTGAGGTGGAGCAATATCAAAAAGCGCTTGATCCGAAACTAAGGGTTATCTATAAACGCCGAAAATCATATGAATTAAGTGTAACCAAGATTAATTCTGCGCTGAGCGAATATCTTGAAAAGAAAGAGCTGGAGGGCCAGATTATGTATCCACATTATTTCGAAAAATATCATACTGATGGTGTGGATTATAATATTTACGTGGGTAAATCTCTCTTGAAAAATGGCATATTTAATAAGCTCTGTCTCTCTAATATCAGATTATGGCAGTTGATAATGATGAGCGAGATGACACAGGTAACTGCAAGACTGGAACCTGAACTTCCCATACAGTTGAGAACCGCCCAATTAATATTGGTACATGATGAACCAATGGCCATTCGATTTAGGGTTGATGAGAAAAAGTTTGACGTTGACGGTGCCTATAACACCAGGTATGAGATTATCAAAAAAAGAATAGACAAAGCCTTGATCATGAACTCTAAGGAGCGCGTGACCCAGCCTGGAACAATAGCTGTGATTTATACGCAACCTGAAATACGTAAGGAATACCTGAAATACTGTGATTTTTTACATTATAGGAACCTGATAGAAAAAGAAGTGGAACAATTAGAGTTAGAGGATACCCAGGGAGTGACCGGGCTTAAAGCGCTGCGGATCAAAGTAAAAATGGGCTCTGCCGATACTGTTGACACTTCTGAGATTGAAGAAATTATTTCCAGCCTCCAGAAAGAGAGTTAGCGAACCCTTAACTGCTGGCCTGCTAAAAGATCTGTAGCTTTAATATTATTCAGATCTTCCAGTACCTGTACGGTAGTGTGGTATCTTTGAGCTAATCTGAATAGATTCTCACCTCTCTGGACTGTATGATATGCGCCGTCTGTACTTTCTGATTTATATTTTTTGGGGTAGTATAAAAGGTGCTTGATGGGCTTATAGTCAAGATCAACCGGCAGCCGAAGAGGTTGGTAAGATTCTAATTCTTGGTCCAGAAGCCCGTTCCATTTTAAAATGTCCTCTTCCAATAGGCCGGTGGTCTCAACAATCATAGATAATGTGACATTTGGTTTCACCAGATAGGCTCCCAGCGGCGATTGGTAGGGTATCCCCTGGATCTTCAATTCTACTCGTCGATTAAACTGTCTGCCTATGACAGTTTCATTTTGAGTGGCTGGTCTATCCTCCCCATAACTTATGGTGGTGATCACTATAGGGCTTGGGAACGGCTTAAAAAACTCCGCTGCTGACAGACTGCGACGCTTTCCCAGTTGGTCATTGTGGGCTATACTTCCAATGTTATCTGTATGCCCGTTAATCATTAATTTTACAGGTCTTTCCTGCTGGCGTAAAAATTCAATCAGTTCTTTCAAGGTCTCCTCTGCTTCCGGCCTTAGTTTATACCGGTCAAAATCGAAATAAATCCGGCCCCATACATAATTTATTCCCTTTGCAGTTTCTGCGGTTTTTACTATCTCTGCAGTCTCAACTGTCTCTTCAGTTTTTACTGTTTCTACTGTCGCTGATGTTTCTGATGTTTCTTGAGTTTCTGCGGTTTTTACTATCTCTGTGGTTTTTACTATCTCCGTGATCTCTGCGGTTTCTACTGTCGCTGATGTTTCTGCTGGGTTGTCAAAATCAAGAGTCTGCTCTAGGGTAGGATAGTCCGTAGCTAAATCTGAAGGATCTGCCGGGTCATTTAACTGATTAGCATTTGAGCTGATCAGGCTATTATCCTGGGGCTCAAAATTGAATTTTTTCGGGATCCTTATCATCCGGTTTACCCGGTCTCTTTCCAACACGCTCAATTTGTCAATGAATACTTGTTGTTGGTTGGTGTATGGAACATCAGGCTTCCATCCGAGGGCAACCAACTCATCCAGAACTGCCTGATCTTCCTGAGACAGTTCCTGGTAAAACCACTGGTCTGTGGGTGTAAGGCCAGCGATATAACTGCTCTCTGTGTCCATGATCATTGTCAACTCCTGGGTTTGGGTGTCCACTAATCTGGCCAGGCGGTCCAGGCGCAGCATCTGACCTGAGCTAAGCGCGTTGAAATAATAACTGTCTTTGGGGGTTAGTAATGACAAAAAACTCTGCGAATGGTCATACAGCTGATCTACGATTTCTTGTTCCATGTCTGGGTTGGATGCTTTTTCCTGCTCGTCCAAAATTTGGTGTAACTGTTGCTGAAGGTTACGGGTATCAGCTTCTTTTATTCCAAGTATTTTTGTTTGTTCCTGAAGCATCAGTTGCTGTGCATCAAGTTCCAATGCTAATTGATCTTTCAGTAAAATATATTCATCGGCACTCTTACCAATCAACTGCGAATTATGATATTCCTTAAATTTCTCCTGGATTACCTGTCTAATGTCCAAAGACATCTGATATTGAGATGTTGTGAAATGGTTGGAAAGGTTGTTCAATGGATCTGATTGCAGATTTAGCTCTGCCAAAATGTTTTCACGCTCCCCGTCCGTAAGCTGATCATTATCTATTATATATTGCCGGACCGCTGAATGATGTAAATTGTCACGTTCTTCAGGACTTAGCTCCTGGTAATGAAGCTGGTGGGAAAAACCTAATTCTTCAATCAATTTTAAGTATTCATTGGACTTTCTTAGGGCAATTTCGGCGGTTACTGGAGGTATCTCCGGACTATCAGGTGATATGGAAAGCTCCCGTTGATTTTGATTAAACTTGTTAACCCCAGCCTGATGCTGCTCCTTTAAGGACTCTTTTAATGATTCTAGAGTTCTTAAATGTACTTTGTTTTCGATCCGCTCTTGATTGGAGGAACTCAATGTATAAAATTGTTCTTCAGGATTCAGCCTGGCCATTGCATCCCTGCGTCCCTCCACTCTGATGTTAATAATTCGATCTACCACAGACTTCTCACTTTCATCTATGTTCTGATAGAATTCCCAGTCCAGTCGTTCCTGAGGGGTCAGATAGTTCCCAGATACCAGGCCCTCAAGTTCCATGATCCGCCTGTGGGCTAGTCTTTCAATGGTCGCTTTGGTTGAGATATCCAGTTTATTGTAATACCTGAAATCATCTTTAGAGAGCATTCTTGGATCGAAGTCACCCTCACTCTGCTTTTTCATTGCAAGTACCCTATCCAGTCTTGCTCTTTCTTCGGCAGTCAGGTTATCGTAATAGAATTGGTCCTCATCTCGTGCCGCGTACAGGTTACTTCCATCATTGGACCGGAGCCTGGACCGGAGTTGGGTGCCTTCTATGGATTCGTTCAAATATGCGGCAAAACCGGTACTTTCATTGGGTATGTTAAATACATAAATATCGAACTTCCCATAGCCATTAGGACGATTTGATGACAAGTAACCCTTTCCTACACCTAAAGAAAAAAAACCATCATCAAATCCAGAATTGAATGGGGTTCCCAGGTTTTTTATTTTACTATTTGGATTTTGATAACTTTCGACCATAAAAATGTCTATACCTCCCATACCAATATGTCCATCGGAGCTAAAGAAGAGGATATTTCCATGACAATAGGGAGATGCCTCATTAAATGGTGTATTAATATCTCCCGGTAGCAGTTTAGGGGCTTCCCATGCTTCTCCATTCTTTGAAATGCTGAACCATAAATCATTCCCTCCAGGACCGCCAGGCCTGTTCGAGACAAAGATGAGCGTGTCCCCTCCCTGAGTAATTGTAGGATGCTTGTTATCATATCCCGGTGCATTCACGTGGTCGTTTAACAACAATGGATTTTGCCAAACACCGTTTTCATATTGTGTTACATAAAGTTTGCAAAAGGCATTCCCTTCGTAGCAACTAGTGAAATAGTATTTATCTTCGGTACTGTTATATGTACCTACTCCATCACTGAATTTGGTATTGGTACGTTCAAAATGGTCAGAAGTATTTTCCGGAGTCCAAAGATTTCCTTCTTTTTTATACCTGAAATTGTCTGTAAAGTATTCCCCGAAGCGATTATCAACCAGTCCACCACGTACTCCTTTTCTGCCGGAGGTAATGGTAACTACAGAGTCATTCTCCGTGGATACAGCGGCATAATCCTTGCTATTGGAATTTACTGGACCGGGTAAATTCATGAATCCAATTTCCCGCCAACCTTTTCCCAATTGTTCTATGGCCCATGAACAGCCTTCCATCTCAATTTTGGCTTGTTTGATAAAATTGTCCTTTTGATTCTTGGGTATCAAAGAACTGGTGCGGTTGGTTGCAATAAAAATTTCAAATCCATCCCTGGCCATTTTAAAATGCCCTATGGATTTTTGCATTTGAGCGAAATAAAAAAGTGCAAGTGGATACGAAATTTCATCCAGGTCTATGGTCCTTTTATAGTAGTATGCCGCCAGGGAATAATTAAAAATGGCCTTGTAACTTTGGGCCAGTCGATATGTGGTTTCCGGATGGTCATCTTGTAGACCAACGGCAACCTGATAATATTGTGCGGCAGTATGGTATTGTTCTTTGTCAAAGTGTGCGTTGGCTGTTTTCAGCAGGTCATCCAGATCTTGTGCCAATATTGACACACTAAAAAAGCAACAAAGTAAGGATGTTGTTAAAAGATGAAAGCAATACCAATGATGCGCTCTTCTAAAGCCGCGGTACCCAGGAGAGAAAAAATGGCCGGCAGCGTGGTTCATGTTCTGCTAAAAATACCAAATATTATTAATAAATAAT